>JAIPJS010000010.1 GCA_021734025.1 Candidatus Neomarinimicrobiota bacterium | reverse complement strand
TACGCGATATCGTAGTATTCCCAGTTGCCGGTCTCTTCCGCAGCCCAGAACAGCAGTTCCAGGTTCATCATCGTATCGATTATCATCCAGCCAGCTTTTTCCGGCGTGCCCAGCTTCCCCCACGCCCGGATAAATTCGCCGTTCTCATTGAATCGTTTGGCCAGCATTTCCGCGGCCTGAATTCCTGCCTTGCGGTATTTCTCTTGTCCCGTTTCTTTGTAGGAGCGTACTGCCGTCGGCAAAAAGATGAATCCCATATCGTGAGTGTTGTCCAGGTCGGCAAATTGAAGTAAGTGATCCGCTCTGGCGAGGGCCCACTCTTTATATTTCTGTTTGCCTGTCAATTCGTATGTGAGCCAGTACTGTCCCCCGATAAACCCGGAAAACCAGTTCGGCTTTTCCCGGAATTTCCATTCCCCATCGACCGTATACTCCGGATATTTTTCTCCGATGACCTGATATTTTCGGTCAATCTGTTTTTCAAGTGAGCTGATCTTCTCCCCGGATGCACCGAAGATCGTGGAAGTGAATAACATTCCGATGATTCCGCTCATAATGACTCTGAAAAATGAATTCATATGTACGTTCCGTATCCCGTGTTGTTAATTATTCTCATTCTGTAACGGCCACTTAATCTGTCCCAGTTCGTATGGGTACAAGTCACCATAATTGTTCTTTAAAATTTCTTCGTACTTTGGCTCCTCGTATTGCATATGTGCCATCCTAAGCACATAAAACTGGTGATGCTCCCCAATAATTCCCCTGGTAATCTCCTGGTAGGGCCACTCCTTTTCACCTGATAGCGCCGGGGCAATAAAATCGAGGGCTTTTTTCACAGAGCGGCCGTCCGGCGACGTGTAATTAAACAAATCCAGACCGTACTGTTCACCGAGATAACAGAGTTTGAGCATGAATTCGAGGTTAAATACGGAGTAAAAGAGGGACTTGGTTCGCTGTAATTCTTCCGGCTGGCGTCCGTCCGGTTCAATCATGTGAATAATCCGGCCTTTGAAATGGTTACTGAGCTGGTCCAGTGCGACCGAGTCCTTGCCCACAAAAATGGCGAATGTTGTGACTTGCAAGGCATACGAGACCTCGTGATTATTTCCAGATCTGGCCTCTTTTTTTCCAAGTTCACTTGTAAGCAGCCATTGCAGAAATTGATCGTACCAGTCCACTAATCCCCGGTGGATTTCCCGGGTATAGGCATCGGAGTCACTGAGTAAATTCACCGCATCGAGTACTTTGATAAAACTCCGTGACTCGATGATCCCGTATTGTCTTCCCGGCGTTCTGTTCGGAATACCCTGGCCGTAATTGAGGTGCGGTGCCATATACGTCTCTTCGTCGATATACCACGTGCGCATGAGTTCGACGGCATGTTCGGCGTATCTGGCATCATCAAAAAGGATATATGCAAGGGCTAATCGTTCGACAGCATTTGTCATCATCCAGCGATACTCCTTGTCGGGCGTCAGGATCGCTTCATTTCGTTTGCCATCGCGCCGGATATACGGCCCGCCGGGATTCTCGGGATCGGGCCACCAGTAGGGGCCGTAACTCATGTAGTCATGTTTTGTGCCACCGGGCGGAAAGATGTCTTTCATGGTGACACTCCAGGGTCCCTCATTCAGCAGGCTGTCCGCTTCATCCCGGAGCTGGTCCACCGCTGCCATATATTCGAACGTTCCATTATCTACAGCAAATTTCACTTCAAGAATATTATTTTTTTCGTAAGTAATAGGTTTTGTTTGGAAATCGGATGATTTTGTTTGCCCGCAAGCGCCCAACAGAGTTCCCAGAAGAACAGGGATTATCCATCTTTTCAGCCTGTTTTGCACTTCTTTGATCATGCTTTTGTTAATCATAATTCCTTTTCATTTTCAAATTGCATTCACTGTTTCTATAATTCCGATGACCGCCTGATAACCCATAAACCCCGAATAGAGGAGCGTTATTCCACATAAAAAATTCATCACCGGAGTGTTGGTGTAATCTCCCACCACTTCTTTTTTATTCAGGAGTATTATTATGAACAAGACCAAAAGCGGCATCAATGCGGCCTGAATCGCCAGTGAGGCTATCTGGATCATTACTGGCTTTCCTCCGGTCAGGGGTGCAATAATTCCTGCACCGCAAAACACAAGCGCGAGCAGTCGAAAATGAGTTGCTTTGGGATCCCGTGACAGATTAAAGTAATCGGCAATCGACCAGATGGAAACGAGTGCATTGGGAAAAGCCGACGAGAGTCCCGCTGCGACGATTCCCACTACAAATACTGTGGCGGCAAATTCACCCAAAAGTGGTTCCAGGGTGAAAGCCATATCGATGGCTTCATTTACCCGAATTCCCTGTGCATGCATCGTTGCCGCAGCCACTATCATAATCACACCAGAGATCACAAAAATCAGGATAGCAGAGGCAATTGAATCCTTACGCTCCTTGCGGAGGTCCGCCAGGGTCCAACCCTTATCGGTGACAATAAACGATCGCATTACGATCACACTTCCGGCAAGTGTTGTGCCGACCATCGCGGCAACGACCATTGTTCCGCCTTCAGGAATAACCGGCACTAATCCCCGGATGACCGTTTTAGCCGAGGGATGCGCAAAAAATGTATCAATGATAAAACTCAGCCCCAGAATTGTTACAAGTACTATGAGTACCCGCTCAAAGGATTGATATTGTCCGAAGAAAATGAGGATGTAAATGAGGCCGCTCCAGAATACCGCCATTAATAGAAAGTTTACATCTAACCATGCTGCGGACGCCTCCGCAACAATACCGAGTACCCCGATGTTTGAGGAAAATTGCCCGATAATAATGGCAAGAACGATATAAAAACCCGCAGTTCTGCCAATATTTTCGTTGACCGCAGTGATAAAGGTTTGACCGGAAGCAAAAGTGAGTCGACTAATGGATGTAATGAGGACCCAAAACAACATACAGGACGGGATTAAAACCCACAGGAGATCCACGCCGTGGTTTGCCCCTGAGACAACCAGAGAGGAGACACTTCCCGTGCCGATTGTCGCGCCAATCACAAACAAGGCGGGACCATAATTTTTTATAGTCTCGCGAGCCCTGTCCCATAATCTCTTCTCATTTGTTTGCATGCTATTTCGAATCGGGTATTAATCCATTTCTAATTTTATTAGAATTTTCCAGCCTATCCCCTTATTTGAGCAATATCATGCGTCGGGTTTGCATCTGCATATTACTTTGTAACCTGACTAAATAGACTCCGGAGCTCACGCTCGTGCCGTCCCATTTAACGGTATAAGTGCCTGTATTTGTGAATCCGCTCCACAGTGTTGCAACTTCCCGGCCCGAGAGATCATACACCTTGAGAGAGATATCATCCGGCGTATTAACCGAAAATTCTATGTTCGTTTCGGCGTTGAACGGGTTCGGAAAATTCTGAGAAAGCCGCATTTTTTCGGGGACTGTCCCAACTGGAGCATCCTTATCGTGGATTCCGACTATTGTTGTATCTATCCGTTGCCCCAATTGCGCAAGATATAGGGACCTCGGCTCCAGTCCCGGAGTATTTGTTCCTTCTATATACCCTTCAGGTTCAGGAAATGAGGTATAGGGTTCTTCACCGGTAACCCGATCCCCGAAACAACCGATGGCATAATTTTGGGCTGTCGGCGGCTGTTGCACAATGAGATAACCGTCTGCTACATCGGTATTCCAGGCGACAGAGTGGGCTGCCCCCCATCCGTGGCTGGACCCGTAATATCCCCGGTTATACAGACCGAGCATTCGCGGATTGTACCCGGAACGCGGGCCGTCCAGTTCTTTCACATTATCATAAAGTAACCCCATGCTCCAACGGCGATGTCCCTCACTACTGGCATAGGCTCCGGAGGAAGTGCAATCGAAGAAGACAATACCAGAAGTCCAGGACATCCCGTTGGACATGTAGGCGTGCCGTCCTTTATTGGCATGGCAGTTTTTAAACAAAATTTGTTGTGAAGCCGTATATGCGTTAAAATTATACCGTCGCCCGCCGTCTATGCCGGAAGCGGGTTCAATTGCATTGACATTTTCCACGGTAATTCTTGTTGCTGTATTTGTTCGGACTCCGGAGCGGGCAAATCCGGTGACAGTACAATTGCGTACCCATGCATCCTCCACCTGAAACAAATCGATGCCATTCCAGGCGTGGTCTTCATCAGTGGGATGTTCAGATTCGATTTGTATCCGCATGTTTTCAATGCCGATTTTGGTGCGTATTCCATAACGGGCGTATTTATAGATATATGACTGGGAGAGTTCCCGTATCAAATGATTGTAGACCGGCACGCCAAAGGTGATAGTATTCCCAGCGATATCTTTGATATACCTGTTAAACACAATGGGTTGACTCCCGGGACTCCAGGGGAAGTCCTCCGCCGGATTCGCTCCTGGCTCTTCCCAGTGCGTTCCCCCCGAGTCTACGGCAACCAGCCATGCCTCGGAACACGGATGATATACTATAATATTGTCGCCTACTGCATAGCCGGAGGCATCTTCAATTTCAAAGGTGCGGTCTCCGACAAAGACCGAATCGGTAACAATATCCTGCCGTGTACCCTCCACCCTATCGCTCCAGTAGGTTGTACCTCCCCCACCGGCGACGAGCACTGTCCGTCTTGATGGCGAATTTCCGACCGCTTTGATTACAGTGTTCGATTCAGGGTTCGTACCGTCACCAACTCCCCGCATTACAACACCATTAAAATTTATCTTTAACGTACCGGAGATCTCATAGACCCCGGCCTCAAGTAGCAGGGCTCCCGTGATGCCGTTCTCATCGGTCCCGGACAGGGCAACTTCAAAGAGTGCATCCTGAATATGGTCCGTATTATCCCCCTCGACCGGACTGATGGTTTTCACAACCGGAACATTCGGGATACCGGCTTCTCCGTTTTGATATCCGGCGTAGCTGAAATCGGGGATGCGGTTATGCAGGGTATCTTTTGTGTACTCAAGTACCCCCTTCTCATTGTAATAGACCCGTTCAGAGCTCCAGGGAGCCTGCGCATTAACAAAATTGAATACGGCGAAAATACCAAGACTAAATAGCAATCCGATTTTATTCACTGGGAATATATCCTGTTCTCCATTAATGGTGCCGTCCGTCGATTATTTGAGGTACAGTACTTTTTGAATACTTCGACGCGCACCGGACCGGAGTTCAAGAAAATAGGTTCCCGAAGCCAGGTCTCCAGGCAGCCACTGAATATGATACTTTCCAGGCTGACGCATCCCGGTAAAGAGGGTTTCCCTGAGCATCCCCCTGATATCGTACACCCGGAGAGCAGTGTATCCCTGTTCATTGATATGGTAGGTTATCGTGGTCCCGCCATTGAACGGATTTGGGTAGGTATGTGCAAGACGAAACGCTGCGGGCCGGGAATTCCCGGCATCATCATCGACGCTCACCGGAGGATACAAAGCCCATCGCAAATCTCCCATAGCGCTGCCGTCATTGCCGTCGTAATACAGATGAGAGCCCTCGGTCAGCGTAAAATCACCGTTGCCGGGTTCGGCGTACAAGGGATCGATGTCTATCACGACATCCCTGATTTCTGCGTTTCGGTGAGTGGGAACCGGGCCGGTATTAAAGGTATCCGAATGAGAAATGTAAGCGGTCATTCCGTAGAGCTGCGTGGTATATTGTGCAGGACTGTTGCTGAATATGGTGTTGGTAATGGAAATAAAATCCATCTCCCGGACTTTCAGAATTTCGGTATCCTCATACCCGGCGTTATCAACTGTACAATGATTTATCACCAAGGTAGGAGACGGAGTGAACGGAACATCGTCTCCACCATAGATATCCACTATCGACTTTCGCATGTTCCAAAAAGTGCAATTTTCGAATTTTATATATTTTGCGTTATACTCTCCGCTGCCGTCAGCCTCTTCGTTCATCCGGAATCCAGCCGAGGCGGCATTCGTAAACAGGCAGTTGGAAAAGATGAGCGAATCGGCAAAGGTACCCCGGAATCCCCGGAGAAAGTTCCCTTCATCACCGACGCCGACATCTTTGAACAAACAATCGTCTGCAATAATGGAGTAGGATTTCGATGCCGTGGAATCGGTAATAAATAGGTACCGTGCCGGCGATGGTGAGTCGATCAGTCCGTCTAGCGTAACACCTTTCAGATAGAGTTTTCCGCGGCTGGTCATCTGAAATATGGCACTGCCTTCCCCACCAGTGATATTCCGGATCACCGGGCGGGAATCCAGTTCGTCAGCGGCTTTAAAAATAACATGCTTGTCAATGACCAGCGGCTCGCTGATCTGGTAAGGTTCATCGAATGTGATCAGTTCTATGGTATCACCGGCAAAAAATGTCTCGATCGCGTGCCGAAGCGTATCCAGCGCGGCCGGAATCCGATGGACTTCCGGTTCGGCCGGATACCACGTCGGCCCCACATTGTCATTCGGCGTGAGCGGACGGTTGGTAATCTCTGCACCCGAAACCTGGTCGGCCCCGACATCTTTGGGGAGGGTACGGGACTGTCCGTCCATATCGGTGGTAACCCACGAATACTCCCCGGCAGCGGCTCCGTATGCCGGACTGGACTCTGTTATTCGCCACAGGCTGTCCACCCCCAGGGTCAGCTCCGGATCAACCTCGGAAATTCCGCCGGGATTCTCGATACCCAGCGACGTCCCGTGCATGATATTCCCTTCCCATATCATATTGACCGGCTCATCCTCTTTGGTAATAACCTGCCTGTATGTGTCGACAATATTATTAGCGATAATACAATCTTCTGGTGGAAGCGTGCGCTCGCTGTCAGCTCCGGCGCCGAGGATCATCGAATATTGACAATCCACAAATGTGTTAAATGCCACCACTGCATTTTTTACCTGGAAATACCGGTTTAACGGTGAATTGGGCACACCATTCATGATCGGTAACGCTGACTTCAAACTGGTACCGTTCAGTCTTTCAAAATAATTATTAACGACTCGGTGTCTTTCTCCGATTATCCGCACACCGCCGGTATTATACTTGCCGTTTCCGATAAAGAAGTTTCCATAGACTTCACAATCGTTTCCGTGTCGGAGAGTGAGAGCCCCTGCTGATTCATAAAAGGTATTATAGCGGTAGATATTTTCTCCGGACTTATTGGAGATAATTTCGACTTCCCCGTCGCAGTGTTCAAAATAGTTGTATTCGACAATGGAACTGCACGGGGACATGGAATAATCGCTGGTTCCGATTCTGATGGTCTCCCCGCCGTTCTCTCCAAGTTCAGGACGGTTCCCAAAATAATTATGGTCAATACGGTGCTTATTATTACTGGTGCCACTGAGCCAGATGGTTAGCGTCGTTCCGCCGTTTCGCTTCCCGGCCATATAACAGTGGTCTACCCTATTGTAAAATCCGTAGACCGAGATCCATTTATTATCGATATCGCTTGGAGGATTATAATTTTCGATTGCAGTGTTCGTCAGGCGGGAATGATGCGTCCCCTTTTCGAATTTGATGACGTGGGAAGAATAGGTATAGCCATTTTTAAAGTAGAGGCCGTCCACGACCAGATATGCGCCGTCAATCCGTAAAACTGAGGTCCCGTTTAACAATACACGGCCCGGGTCTTCCGCCCGGAGTACAATCGGAGCACCCTCGATTCCTTCACCGCTGTACCGGATGTACTGATCCGTCCAGTAGCCGTTCCGCATGATTAGTGTATCGCCCGGCTGAGCGTTACCCATTACATCAGTAATCTCATATTGGTTCGTAACATAATAGTTGGTTGCTAAAGAAAATGTTGGTAGCAGGCTCACAAATAAAAGGAGCAAGAATGAACCGAACAGATACCGCAGTATTTTCAAATCATCGATCATCGCAAACAATTCCATGGAATTACGTAAGATATTGAGAAAGTATCTGGATACTTCAAGGTTTGTGATCCACAGTATAATGGAAAACCGGGGGCGTCACAACGCCCCCGGTATCCATTGTTTAAATTACTTCATCAAAATCATCTTCTTCACAGAGACATAATCTCCGGATTGGATTTTGTAGAAGTAAACACCGGATGAAAGCAGGGAGCCGTCAAAGTAGACATTGTGGTATCCCGCCTGCATCTCTTTGTTCACCACCGTTGCAACCTGTCGTCCCAACAGATCGTATACGGCAATATTCGTAAATCCCGATTCCTTCAGCGCAAATTTGATCTGGGTGCCAGGATTGAACGGATTCGGATAGTTCTGCTCGAGGCTGTACTGCTCAGGCAGATTCTCCGGGTCCACGCCGACTTCCACATCAAATACCGCTTCCACTGATTTGTCACCATCCATAGTGATGGTAGCAGGATTCGTTTCACCTGAGAGGTCACCGGACCATCCGGTGAAGACATATCCGGAATCCGGCACGGCCGTCAGGGTCACCACTGTGCCCGGATCATAGGTCAGACCGATCGGTGTGGGCGCAGTAACAACTGCTCCGTTCTCGGCAGTAATCTCCAGATAGACGTGGGTTGGTTCTGCCGTTGCCCAGTTCAGGTCACCCATGGTGGCTCCCTCGTGTCCCAGTCCATACAGATGGGAAGCCGCAGTCAATGTATAGTCGTGGTTGGCTGCGTCCGCAAACATCGGATCAATTCCCCAGAGGGTGGTCGTGTCTACTTCACCATCGGTGGATTTGATATCGGCGTCGGCTTTCACATTGAACGTATCGATGTGTGAGACATAGCTCGTAACATCTCCGTTCCCCTGGGCATCGAGGATATCGCCATCCCGGCCGTGACCGGAGAGACGGCTGTTCGCCACAATGATATTTCGGACAATTGCGCCACCGCTGTTTTTCAGGTACATCGTCCTGGTTGCGGAATTTTCGATTGTGAGATTTTCAATCAGGACCGGAGCATCCGGGGTCGAGGGATCGACATCGGAATAGTACCGGATACATTCAGCATCGATATTAGTAAACGTGCTGTTGCGGACCGTCAGTGACGCCAGGGCACGATCAGTTGCATATTTCTCCGTTTCGGAGATGCGGATGGCTTCGTAACCTGCTCCATCGAAATAACTGTCCTCGATGAGTACGTCGCCTGCCACAACATCTGCATAGAACTTCAGTGCATGCCCGTCTTTGTTGGGGTCCTTCTCCTGGAAGATATTCAGAAAATCACAATTCCGAATGGTAATATCCGGAGTTTCCGAAACCAGATTATCCACTGTCAAAGCGTATTTCATTCCGTGGGACTGTTCATGTCCACCGTCGAATACTACGCCTTCGACATAAAACTCGTCGGAAATCTCAATAATTTCCAGTCTGTCGCCTGTCGGGTCACTGTTAGTGACCACCGGCTTCTCGGCGAGTCCCGGAGCTGCCAGCAGTACCAACGGTGAGGTAACTCTAACCAGGTCATCATCGGTCGTAGTGTAAACACCACCGCTGGTCATTAGCATCAGCGTGTCCACCTGGCTGTTATTATTGGCGAACTCGACAGCTTCCAGCATATCCCAAGTCTCGTCGATTTCCAGGCGTCCGCCGGTAATTGCCTGTTCCTGGAAAGTTGCGGTGATTTCAATGGTCGAGTCCATAACCACGTCAATCGGGTTATTTGTAGAAGTGGTGTCACCGGCCCAGTCCACGAATTCCCAACCGGGAACGGCCACAGCTTCCATGGCAACAGTTGTCCCGGTATCATAGGTGCCGTAATCTGCGTACGGTTCAGGACTCAGGTTTACATCACCATTTCCAACAACCACTACCTTAAGCGAATCCTGAGAGACTACCGGTTCAAAGGTGGCAGTGACGTCAAACGTATCTGTCACGGTGATGGTAATCGGATTATCCGTTGTGATCGTATCGCCGGACCATCCTGTAAAAGCCATCGAAGTTGTATCGGATACTGCTGTCAATGTGACTTCTGTCTTTTCTTCGATCTTACCATCTTCATCCGGTTCCGGACTGATCTCAACGTGTCCGAATCCCACTACATTCGCAGTTACCGGATATTTCGGAGCCATATTCTCAAAAACGGCCGTCACGGTTTTGTTGGCATCCATGGTAATCGTTATTGGGTTAAGATCCGGTGGGAATATCGCTCCAACATCACCGGTCCATTCAAGGAGCGCCCATTTGTAATCCGGTTGGGCCTGAAGCGTTACATCCGTACCAGAGGCATATACTTCCTGGTCCGGATCCGCCTGAATGTATCCATTACCTTCGGTCAGCAGTGTGAGATAGTACTCACCCGGACTGACTTCCCAGCGGAGGTCACCGAGTGCATTGCCGTCATCTGCTGCACCACGTGCGGACGACGCATCAGCCAGGCGATAATCGTCCACTGATGGATTATTATACAACGGATCAAAACGCGACGTATCGGTAGCAGTGGCGGCATCGTTGGTCGCCACGTCCTGCGCCTGCCAGAAGTTGGCAAAACTCAGAGTTGAGTTCCCGAATATCTTCACCGCATCACTGTGGGTTCCCAGCTGGTTGGTGAACATGCTGTTCTTAATCTGCACATCGGCCACGCCTTCGGGATAGACCATCCGGTAATCCCCTCCAGTAGAAATGGAATCGAACGTACAGTGGTTCATCCGGACCACCGCATCCGGATTATCCCGCATCCGGATCGCTTCGCGGCCGACATTGATAAACGTGGAGTTGTCGAATTCCGCATAGTCAATGGTATTGGGCTCCTTGAGATAGATCCCTTCTTTCCCGGCATCCTGGAAAATACTATTCCGTATAATCAGGGAATCCAGCCAGGCACCAGCGTAGATTTTAACCCAAGCTTCGGCAGCTGTATGTGCGTTGATGTCATCCAAAATCAGTTTGGCGTCCGGAGTGGAGTCGTTATCCACGCGCACCAGATATTTAGCGTGCTGGACTTCCACACCCTGCAACTTCAAGCTGCTGCCGGCTTTTACCCGCAACACTCCGTTTGATTCACCCGCGTCGTCATTTTGAATGATCGGTTTCTGAGTCAACCCGGCTCTCGCACGAATAGTCAGGTCTTTATTTTCGAGTTCTACACTCGAGGTCTCGTAATAGAGGCCACCATTGGTCACCAGTTCGATGATGTCACCGCTGACCGCGGCGGCGACGGCATTATTTAACGCATCCGTACCGGCCTTGACCGGGATGATCTGCGGAACATGATAGCCAGGATCCCATTTGAGGTCCCCCATGGCTTTCCCATCATCGGCCTGGCCTAAAACGGGCGATCCGGCCATCAGGGTATAGTCACCATTCGTCGGATCTGTATATTCGGGATTTCGAGCCAGCGTATCGCTTAAGGTCGCGCTGTCTTCCAGATTCACGCCTCCGGTGTTGTAAAAATCGGAGTGGGTGAGTGTGGAATTTCCAAAAATCCGAACGGCGTCACTATGCGGAGCAGGGACGCCAAGGTGATTCGTAAAAACGCTGTTTTTGATCTCAGCATCCAAAACTCCCTTGGGATAGAGCATTCGGTTGCCATCATTCCAACTGATGGAATCAAAAGTACAGTGATTTACGCGGAAGACCGTATTGGGATTATCTTCTACATGGATTGCTTCCCGACCGGACTTAACAAAGGTATTGTTCGTAAATTCCGCATATCCAATCGTGTTTGCATATCGCAAATAGACCCCTGCCTTTTCACAATCCCGAAACGTACTATTACGGACGATGATTGAATCCAGCCAGGAACCGGCATATACCTTGATCCAGTTTTCCACCGCAGTATGACCATATACGTCGTCGACGATCAGTTTTGCGTCCGGTGTAGAATCATTGTCGACGCGAATCAGGTATTTCGCGTGCTGAATTTCTAGTCCCTTCAGTGTTAAGTTGCCGCCTGCCTTTAGGCGGAACACACCGTTTGACTCACCGGCTTCATCGTTTTTCACGATGGGTTTCTCTGCCAGACCAGGCCGGGCTCGTACTGTAATCGATTTCCCTTCGATCTCAACGCTGTTCGTATCGAGATACATGCCTCCGCTGGTGACAAGTTCGATAATATCACCATCGGCAGCCTGATCCACAGCGGCCTCAACCATTCCCGTGCCGGAGGGGACAAAATAGATCCAACTCGTCCCTTCCTGAATTCGCTCAAATTCCGGCGGAGTCGTTTCCGCATTAATTTGGGAAACAAGTGCCATAATACCCCATAACACACCTGCCATAACGAACAGGATTTTCCCAAACTCTTTTCGGTGGGTTTTCATATTACCCTCCAGGTTAATTAATAGAACGTTTGTTTGTACACTTTTCAGTTAATTGGAGCGAAGTGTCAGACCAATTGTGTGACAGCCGCCCCTGGTATATCGTGCATCCCGACTTCGAATCTTCTGAATAAAACACTGGCAAACCCGGTATTGCGCTATACAATACCTCCTGCTTTTCCAGTCCCGGCAATATGAGCCGGGTATTATTTCATCAGGACGCATTTTTTCACCGATGTAAACTGCCCCGCGGTTAGCTTGTAGTAATAGACTCCGGATGGCAAATTCGAACCGTTCAGTGTTAGGGTATGCTGTCCGGCGGTGTAGTTACCGTCAGTGAGTGTCCGTACTCGCTTCCCCAACACGTTGTACAGTTCCAAAGTCGCCTGCCCTGATTTTTTCAGGGAAAAGGTGATGGAAGTCGTAGGGTTGAACGGGTTGGGATAGTTCTGCTCCAGACCGTACGCCACAGGAAGCGATCCATTATCCCGGGTCCCGGTTTCAGACTGGAATGTGGCCGTAATGTGCGTTTCGTTGTCCACGGTCAGCGTTGTTGGGTTCGTTTCCCCGCTGAGATCGCCGGACCATCCGGTGAAAGTATAGGTGGAATCCGGAACGGCTTCCAGGGTGACCTCGGTACCCGAGGGGTATGACTGTCCCTGGATTTCAGGCGTCGTCACGATATCCCCGTGCCCATTGATGTTCAACTCAAAAAAGATCTGGCTTGGTGTCTCTGTGGCCCAACCGCGATCCCCGATTGCCCCGCCGTCGTGTGCCGCATAGTAGGCATCTGATGAGGAAGGCAGGGAATAATCTCCGTTTTCCCAATCGACAAACTGTGGATCAAAGCCCCAATAGGTATGATCGTAAGGCCAGGTCTCAGCGCCCTTGGTAGCCTGCCAGACTTCGTCAGCCCGGAGAATAAAGTCCAAATCGAATGTGTCTACGTTTGCGATATACGAACCCGGCAATTGTACCTGGGCAATCCAGTCTCCGCGATCCATACGGCTCGGTGCCGGCTGGCGACCATGAGCGACAATCACATTGCGCAGTATGGCTCCGGCGTTGTTCTTGAAATATGCAATCCTGGTCGCTGAATTAATGACCGTAATGTTCTCAACCAGAACATAGGCATCTTCCGTGGTATGATCAGTGTCCCCGTACATGCGTATACATTCGGCATCGATGTTGTTAAAGGTGCTGTTTCGAACGATCAGTGTGTCCATGACCATCTGCACATCGTATTTTTCGGTCTCAGACATCCGGATTGCTTCATCGCCGATATTAGTAAAGTTACAATTTTCAACGATGACATTACCCGCTTTCACAGTCGGGTCATCCACGTTTTGCGGACGCAGAAAATAGATCGCATGGCCCTCTTCCATTTCCGGTTCGGAGATTTTATCCCGGTAGATATCGACGAAATCACAATCCCGGACTATGATATCCGTACCGATCTCCGCGTAAATGGGATTTCCATTTTCATCTTCCCCGTGGCCAAATCGCAGGGCGTACTTCAACCCGTGACTTTGGTCATGCCCACCGTCAAACACCACGCCTTCAATCGTGATATCGTTACACACCCGGAAGATCTCCAGGACATTCGAATCGGGATCACTGTGCGTGAGGATCGGCTTCTCTGCCAATCCCTCCTGTGCAACGATAGTCAGCGGCTCCTCGATAGTCAGAGGTAACGTATCGGTAGTTGTATACACTCCACCACTCGTGGTCAGAATAAGCGAATCGATATTGTTATTAAACGAGTAAGTCAGTGCCTGTTTCAGGTCATATGCCGCTTCAACCTGAATGTTGGATGCTGCAAGTGGGCCGATAAGTCCAAGGACCAGCGCTATTACAGCTATTACGGTTTTAGTAACCTTCATTTCATTCTCCTCCTCCTGTTTGCTTGCCTAACAGTATTATTCCCTGGTATTAAAAAAGGTGTGTGTATTCCACCGAGAAATTGGTCCGGGTAACCACGTTATAATTGGTATTGCTCATATATTGGTCATAGTATCTCAGGTTCTGGATTTGGTAGGCCAGGTCAATTCGCCCGATGTCAAAGACAGAATAACTCGCCCCGACAGAATAGACCTGCGCTGCCGGCCCTGTGTCATTAAAGGCATTCCCGTCAGGGACAAAGACCTGTGGGACATATTGATATCCCCCCAGCAGTGAGAGGTTGTCTGTGGCTTTAAATTCAATTCCACTGCGGACAACTGTCTGGTCAACCCAGTGATGGTGTGTGCTATCTGTACCCGGATCAGAAAAATCGAACTCGGCCTTGCTATAGTCGGCACGTACGAAATCCAGCGAGAATGTAAACCGATTCGTTGGTGTAAATTTTAATCCCAGCGTATAGGTGGCAGGAACGTGAAAGGTATCAGTCCCTTTGCTTTCTTCTGTAATAACTCCGGCAGAGTCGGTTGTTTCTATTGTGTAGTTCCAATCCCGTCGGACGGAGTACGGCAGCCCGATATTGAGCCCCACCGTTACATTCCGAAAGGCATAGATGCCACCGATATCGATAGAGTTTGCCGAAAATGCCGAGTGTCCTGTGGTCACCGTTTGGATGGAATCAAACCCAAACAGAAAACTGTTTTCCTCAATCAGCTCGAAATAGCCAACTTTTTCCATCAAGTTGGTATCATCTGTTTCCCCAAAGAGAGAGGTCACGCGGATTCCCAGGTTCAGTTTTTCCGAAATGGCTGCTCCCAGCCCCCCCTTTACTTCATGGATCTGTCCGGATCGTTCCCGGAGATACCGGAACCAGTCCAGATGGACGGTATCACCTTCCACAAGTCTCCCTGGCATGTTGTAATCCGAATACCCGATATGTGGATCCAAATAGGTATCGTTCCGGTCAAAATCGGAGACGTTATACCGGTTTTTATACCCTACTGCTATGACGATATTCCGGTCCATTACCCGGAACGGATAGGCCAGTGCTGCGGAATTCAACCCTGTATACTCCCGGTCATTCATCCAATCTGCGGCATCCCTACTATACGGATCGAGACCTAGTTCCGGATCATTCACTACATAGTTTGAATCGATGGCAATATCCTCATCCAGCACTGGTTCCCCGGTGATGGAATCCACGTTTAGTGAACTTGGGGTATACAATCCTTCAAGATAGAATGGCAGGGTAACAAACAGGCGGTTCGGCCGGTATTCTTGGTTCTCACGCCAGTGTTTCCGCGACGCACTACCTGAAATCGAAAACTGCATTTTCTCCAGATTGGCTAACCCCGCAGGGTTAAAATAAAGTGACTGGATTTCACCTGAAGACGCGTTGTAAGCGTTTCCCATGGCCAACGGTTTAACGGAATAATCCGCGGAGTTTGCCAGCCCCTGAAAGGCTATTTCATCTCCGCGATGCTGACTAAATCCGGTGGTCACAGTTAGGAATAAAAGGATGACGATTCCTGAGAATCCAACAATGAATGTTTTCACGAAATGCGGGCAACTATTACCCATATGAGCCTTCTCCTGCATAATCGTTTATAAATTGTATCCGACTGAAAACCTGTTAACATTACCAAGGAATTCGTCGTGGTCGTTAAAGGAATAATCAATGGCGAAATTGGCGTATTGCACTCCAAATCCCAGGGTTAATCCCGCAGTGTCGTAATTTATTTTATACCCTGCCCGTAAAAACAGAATGTCCGATATGGAATATTCGGCTCCCAGGTTGTATTGCTGATCATAATCCCTGGGCTGGACGATATCGAAAGCCATCAACAGGTTTTGATTTCTCGCGTTAAAAAACAGGTAATCTCCCTGGCCGATGACATAGGCGGATATCCCGACATTCATGGTCTGCGGCAGCGAATAAGATTTATCGTAGTAGGTGACTTCCGGGCCGAAATGCCGTAATGTCGCGGACATCTGCACAGACCGAAATCCAGTGTGGTAATAGATTCCGCCGTCGAACATTAACAGGGACTTTTTCCTCACCACCATATCTTCGGTGACGTATTTCCCCGTAAGCCCGTAGGAAAATTTGTTAGTCAGTTGGTGTCCGAATCCTATTCCGAATGCGGTGGCACCCGGCGTAATGGTTTCACCTGTGAGTCCCGGATTATATCCATCTCCCACTGGTCCAAGGGCGTCCACTGTCGTCACCTCAATCGACCCGTAATCTGCATTCAATGCCATCAGCCCAAGAGAGACATTCCGTCCGATATTATAGGCCGCCGTGAATGAGTTGTGTCCGGTGTCCAGAAACCAGTCGACGTGAGAAGCATTGACGCTTAGCCTGCTCACCCTGGTCAATGCAGCGGGATTCCAGTACATCGCATCAGCACCATCCACTATGGAAGAATACGCCTCCCCAACCCCGGTGGACCGGGCTCCCGGCATCACTTTCAGGAACTGAAAGGAAGTCACGCCCACCTTTTCAAAGGCAACAGCATCCAATCCAGGTCCCAGGGATACAGAGAGAAAGAGCCCTGCCAAACCGATATATTTCAAAAACGCTTGTCGAAATTTCATAATCATGAATCTCCCTGCCTTACTTCAATATGATAAATTTTCCGCTGGTCTGATCGCCGTCTGGCGTGGTCACCACATAGAAATAGATACCCGATGCCATTTCCTGGTGGTTAATTGTCACGAGCGTTTTGTTGTTTGAATAGACAGCCTCGTTGTGCTGAATTTTATCCACTAGCTGCCCGGCATACGAATATATCCTGATCATACACTCCTCAGGCAAACCATAAAATCCAACGCTTTCGGCCGGGTTCCCCTCAAAACCGGACTCTTCGATAAACGGGTTTGGCACTACATAGACATCGGTCATTTTTTCCACAGACGCCACATCTTTGCGCCAGTTCACGATATTGGTTTTCCCGCTTTCACGTCCGACGGCATCAACCGAGGACAGGGCATAAAATCGGGTGTCACCCACTTTAAACGATTGATCCGCGTCCACTAATTCGTAGACCCCCGCGCTATCCGAACCGACAGCAACACTGTCGAGCAGCTGCCAGGGTCCCATCCCGGCGGTCGCCCGGTACACATTATACTGAACAATGTCATCTGTGAGATATGGGAAGTCCTCAACAGCATTTTTCCAAATTAGTCTGATCCTGGCATCCGGTGTGTTTTTCATGACCAATGCTGGTGCAGGTGGTGCCGGATTCTGAATAGTGTATACACCATTTTTGGGGTTGTCCTCCGGCCAGAACGGTAGCGTCGGCGGATGACCAAGATATGCCTCAAACGCCTTTTTAGTTACATCCTGTACCGACACAACATCAGAGTTCACGTAATCCGGGTATCCGAATTCGTCAATGTAAGCCTTCGTAAGGGTATCTCCGTTAATGACAACCGGGCCGTTCCAGTTCGGTGCGGCCGACCATTGAGTTAACGGCTCACCTGGTACTCCACCGCCTTCGACCCGCTTCCCGGGATCGGATCCGTAACCGATAACCTCCGCGAGTGAAAATTCAATAACATCTCCATGCTCTAAGGAATAAGGACCAAAAGTCATCAGCTGCATACCTGCATCAGAGGTCTGCCGGTAATTGAAGGCAGCCCGGCCTATCCACCTTTCCTCCGGATGGGGTGGCTCCGGCCAGGTATTGCTGCTGGTTTTATAGACCCCGCTCCAACGGTTTGACGGGTTAAACGGGTCCTTCTCATACATCATTTTTTGACTGTTGACATTCCCTGTGCTGACCTTATTAGTCCACGGTTGCTTCATATGGTAATTTTCGTCCAGTTCGTAAAACCAGGTCAGGGTGCCCAACTCATTTTCAATCACATGATTATGGTAGGCCGGATCGTATTCTGAGGAGTCGATGGAAGTGGTGCGAATTCGTCCCTTGCGGGCCGCCTCTGATTCATTCACAATCCCCTGCGCCGCCGCCTTAGCCTCCAATTCCTCCGGAACAATGGGCGCCAGCTTGGTGGTGTCGTAATAAATCATAGCCCATCCCGGCGCCTGAGGGCTTGCCAACCCGCCACCATTCTTCCCGGTTTCCGCAAATTCCCGAAACAGATCCGGATCCGGTTCCGGTTTCGCCAGGATCCGCTGGGTTTTATTCACATAATTATCAAGGTTGAATTTCAACCACAACTCGGCATCCCAGTATGCCCGAAGATCTCCCCGGTATATGCCGCCTTCGTATTTCCACTCTTGGTACCACCGCTGAAAACCATACATCGACGGAGCCATCCCGTAATTGAAGCAGACCATAACATCATGCAGCGTTTGCGTGCGTTCCACCGAAGCTGGTGTCCCGTCGGTATCTCCGGTGTATTCCAGCGTATATTCATAGATGATAAAGTCGTCATAATCCTTCTGGGAATATTGGCGTGAAGTACGGGTCACCGTTATCCCTATAGACGTAGCCCACTCGGCAATGATGATCTGTTCGGCTTCATTGGGATCGTAATCATCATTTAGTGTCCCGTCCGGATTTACCGGATAATTTTCAATTTTCTCGATTGAGAGCGGAAATGACCAGCGCCCGGCAACAGTTTCCGGATCACTGGATCCGACTGCACCGCTCAGGGCAAATAGTCGATTTTCTTCTCCAGGCAGGTTATCAAGATTAGCACCGATATACATCCCTGCACCCATCAGATTGTGCTGCCCGCTGTATTCGATCCCGTTCACAATGGTTTTTGAGTATCGCGGCCATTCCATGAGCGGATATGAAGTGACATTCCCCTGTTCACCAGTCTGCCATGGCCGGCCGATTTCTCCGGTGTTATACACGGTTTCATGCAGCATGCCCCGGTCGTGAACTTCAAACCGAACATCCTGGGCCATTCCGGGGCCGGCCAAAAGCACCATTAACAAAAGAAGACCATTGTATTTTAGACACTTATACATATACATTCCCTCGCTACTCGCAAAATTGAAAATCATGTTAAAATTTCAGAACAAGCCCAACCCGGAAATGGCGTGGCTCATTATCAAGGAGATAGATTTCCTGGCTCGTGACGTATGGGGAGTATTCCTTCCAGGTCAGAACTTCCTCCCGATCGGTATGCCAGCGGGTATACGCCTCATGTCCTGTTGTGAACGTATTGTTATAATCCCATTTAAGGCTATTCAACAGATTGTACCCTTCGACATACACCACCAGATCGGTCTCATTTATCGGAATTCTCTTCATGATACGAGCCCGGAGATCATATTCCCAGGGTGTCCGCTTGTTCATTTTCAAGCCCTTCCCGGTCTGATCCCATGTATACGGACGACCGGACATCACCCGGTACCGGGCATTAACCGAAATCCGGCCCAGCGGATGAGCGCTAAACAGGTTGAATCCTGCATTTTCTCCGGTGTTGTATTCCAGCTTCATGACGATCTTGTGGGTCCGGTCAAAATCTAGATAAATATCCTGAGGATCGGGGAGTTCAGTAAATCCGAATTCCGGGTTGGGATCCTTAAAATAGGTCACAGGAGCATTCAGGGCATTGCTGCTCTTTCCGGTGGCAGCTTCCCAGTTATACCGTAGGTATCCGTTTATTTTGCCCGTATGACGTTCCAGATCAATATGAAATCCCTTAATATCGGCATAGTCCCTGTTGATGTAGGTCGCATAGATATCGGAATTTCCACTGATAAATGCGCGTTGAATCAAATCTTTCACGTCTTTATAGTACGCGCTGATGTCGAGTGAGAATCCGAACGGAATCGATTTGACAATTCCGACATCATAGGCGTTGGTAATCTGTGGTTTTAACTGCGGGTTCCCCATTTCAACAATATCATCAGTCGAGGTCCCGGCCACCCGGTTATACAGAATAGAATTGAATCCCGGGCGCTGCATAAACGATCCGTAATTCAAATGGAAAACCGTTTCCTCGGAAACCGGAAAGGAGATGCCGATCCGCGGTTCCAGGTGAGTAAAGAGTTGCGTTTTCTGGTTCGGGGTAGCATCCCGATCCAGGGGTGCGAAACGGTCCTCATAATACGCCGTGTTAAAATTATAGAAATCCATACGCATGCCGACGTTAGCAATCAATCCTTCAAAATCGATTTTATCCTGGATAAAAAGCGCTCCCTCAACCGGGTTTTCCTCGAATTGAACTTTCCGGTAATCCCCAGGGCTGGTCAGATTCTCATCACGATTCACATCAACATCGTAGGCATTCACCTGCAGACCGGCCTTAAGCAGGTTTTCATGGTTGACCTGGCTAGTCATTTTTGTTTCAAACTGATACGTTGTGGTGGATTCGGTGCCCATCTGGTCCTCGGTCCGGCCCACTCGTAACTGGTTGGGGCCCCTGTAATCCACCCAGTTGCTATTTTTGGAATAGTCGTTTACTAGTTCCCCGGCCTGAATTAGTTCGACATCTTCCCGTGAGGTTAAATCCAGCACACTAAAATGGGTCGTCATAAAGTGAGCCTTACTGAAAATGTGCTTCCAGTCAGCGCCATACTGACGAGATGTAGTATTGATTTTGGAATAACTCAGCTCTCGTTCTAACAGAATCCGCTCCCAGAACCCGCTCAGATCATAGCTCTGATCATGGATGAAGATGAAACTCAGTTTGTCATTCTCCACTGGGAAATAGGTTAGGTTGGTTATAAACTGGCGGTTCCATTCCGGTATAGTCGTGGGGACAGCCTCTCTGTCCGTTGACTGTGTTCCGGCGAAAAATAGCCGCATATTCTCAGAGATTGGCCCACCTGTATTAAACTTAAACTCATAATCCATGTTATATTCGGGATACTCCAACCCAACAGATCGATTCGCCGTCAACCAGGCAACCCGGGCCAGGTTGGCAACTTTCAGTGAATCGGCATGCTTTTCTTCCGCACTCGTCGGCGGCCAGGTGTTCTCCCATTCTGTTAACGGCAAGTATTTCGGCCCGAAACCAAACCCGCGGTCAAAGAGCGCATGTCCCGGATTTATCGGATCTTCTTTCAACCATTCCGACGTATCATTCAGCACATTAAAATAATCCAGATTATGCCTTCGATAGAGGGAGCCGCCTTGTTGATACCTGCTGCTATCCGCGTCAAACCGGGTCTCCCAGGTTTTGTAATACGGGCTCGAGATGGCGAATTCAATCCGGGATCTCCACCGGCTTTTTCCTTCCCTGGGAACCATATTTACTACACCGGACTGTGCATTCCCATATTCCGCAGAAAACCCGCTGGTATAGACTTCCACTTCTTCAAGACCGCTGACATCCGGAGAAAAAGCCCTGTCATTTGTCAAAGGATTCACGATCGAAGTACCAGACAGCAGATATTTTGCCTCACCGCTTCTCCCTCCGCGGAAATGTTCGTCCACTACTCCAGACTGCATCTCCAAAATATCTGAGATATCAGAGACCCCTACCTCATCTTCAACTTCTGAAACGTTGTAACTCTTGCGGGTTGCGGTCAGATCCGGCTGGACCACTTCACGTCGGAAACCCGTCACAGTCACCGTTTCTCCCTTGATCGCTTCGGGAGTTAATGAAAAATTCAGGTGCGTTGTCCTGTCTACATTCACGATAACCTGAGTAGTGATTTCAGTGGTATACCCAACGTAATCCACACGGATCGTGTATTTTCCAGGATCAAGATTCAAGATAAAGTATTGCCCCTTCTCATCCGTGGCGGCGCCTACCGGATCCCGTAATGGTACCTCTTCTCCGTTTTCCCATTCTGAGGTAACAATAACGTTGGCCCCGATAAGTGGTGCCCCGCTTTCACTGCCAGTCACTGTTCCTGAAATTTTCCCGGTGCTCGCCCCATACCCTGCAGTACCGACAAGAACGATAAATGCACCTAGCAACCCCAAGTATCCACTAACAAATTTTTTCAACATACAGCACCTCTGATAAAGTCACTCAATACGATTTTAATTATTGGCAAAATTGGTGTAATGCTGGATTTTAAAACCCGAGCAGTTCCATAATTTAGGTTCCGCATTGACTGGTAATTCCCTCTGTCTGAAATTTGGCGTACCGTTTCTCACCATCTGAGTGAAGTCTGTAAAAAGCCCAACCCCATGAGTGATTTGTTCAACGCCCCCCCCTGTCTGGTATTTTCTTAGTCGAGTGAAAACTCTCCCGGTATGTCGGAATCATTCCTCACACGAATCAAAATCTACCGGTTGTGTATTTCTAGTTGAAATACAGCCCGCCGTTGATCTCGATAGATTCACCGTCGATATAGGACGATTCATCGGAAGCCAGAAACGCTACGGTTTTTCCCACCTCCGCCGGAGTGCCTTCGCGGCCCACCGCCGTAGAATCCGCTGTGTTACTCCTAGCATCATCCGGCGTGAACGTATCGTGAAAGGTAGTGTTGATCAGCCCCGGAGAGACACAGTTGACTCGTATTTTCCTATTTGACAATTCTTTGGCCAGCCCCCGGGTAAAGGTCAGGACCCCCCCCTTGGACGTGCTGTAGGCGATTGCTCCCCCACCCCCACCATTCCTGGCTGCCAGGGAGGAAAGATTGACAATAGCGCCGCCTTCTGGTATATGCGATAAGACCTGTTTTGTCACCAAAAAGGTGCTTTTCAGGTTGAGGGTCATTACGGTATCCCAAAAATCCGAATCCATCTCTTCCATCGTTTTTCTGGCCACCAGACCGCCGGCATTATTTACCAGAATATGAATAGACTTCCCAAATTCAGCTACGGAACGCTGCACGAGTGATTCGATTGAGTCCGGATTTGTTACATCCGCCTGGACCGCTATGGCCTGTCCGCCGTTTTCTCTAATCATGTTCACTGTATCGTTGGCTTCCATTTTGCTTGAGTGATAATTCACAACCACTTTTGCTCCGCGGTTCGCCAGTTCGAGACAGATGTGGCGTCCGATATCCCGGCCACCACCGGTTACAATTGCGACTTTTTCCTGTAGGTCATTGCACATAGTAGCTCCACTTTTTCCTCTGTTCGGTTGCATTTAATCCTGATATATATTCTATTCTTGTATTTTTAGCTCAACCCGTTTGATATCGCCACCTAACAGATATACTGCAAAAATGCCAAGCGGTACGAGCATCGCCCCCATCAAGAAAAAGGGAACGTAGCTGGTTTGCGTGATTATCGGGACAATATTGGTTGTAATAATTACACCGATCGCTGCTGTGGTTCCCCCCATGCCAGCTACCGTCCCTACTGTACCCCCCGAATAAAAATCACTGGGTAACGTCTGGATGTTTCCAATTGCCGTCTGGAACCCAAAGAGGATGACTGCGATGAGTAAGACTGCTAACAATGGTGTAACCGCATATGAGGTCCCAATAAGCGCCCCTAGCATCAGAACGCCACCAAAAGTAATCGTCCATTTCCGTGCCTTATTTGTGGTCCAGCCTTTGTCCATAAACCGTCCGGCCAACCATCCTCCAAAGATACTGCCAGCAGCAGCACCGACATACGGTACCCACGCGAAATAGCCAATTTGCTTAATATCAAACCCAAAAGATTCGGCAAGATAAATAGGAAGCCAGAACAGGAACATCCACCAGATCGGATCGAGAAAAAACCGGGAGATCAGTACAGACCAGGTCTCTTTATAGGAGAGGATTTCGCTCCAACCCGGTATGCGCTCTTCGGCTTCAACGCCTTCATCGTCGGTGCCGGCTGCGAGTTTTTGCCCCTCAAGGATAAAATCTCTTTCCTGGTCTGATATCCATGGATGATTTTTGGGAAGCGCTTTATTGATAACCAGCCACGGAATAATCCATAGAAGGCCTAATGCACCGATAATAAAGAAGGTGATCTTCCAGCCATACAATACAAACAACCATGCAACTAGGGGTGGAGCCACTATCGAACCGATCGAGGCTCCCGAATTAAAAATTCCCTGCGCCAGCGCACGCTCTTTCACCGGATGCCATTCAGCATTCGATTTCACGGCTCCCGGCCAATTGCCAGCCTCTCCAAGCCCCATAATAAAACGGAAGGCACTAAAGCTAGCCAAACCTCTTGCAAGGCCATGTCCGGCCACCGAAAGGGACCACACAACAATCGAAATCACAAACCCCATACGGGTACCGATCCAGTCGTATAACTTACCGGAGAGTGTTTGACTTAACGCATATGCAATCGTGAACATTGTCACGATAATGGCGTAATCGCCCTTGGTCATCCCCAAATCTTCCTGGATATCGGGCCACATAATGCCGAGTGCGCTGCGATCGATGTAGTTAATCACAGTAGCAATCGCAATCAGCACTATAATCCACCAGCGCAATCCCTTAATCTTCATAACCGGTTTGTCTCCTTACACTATAATTTTCACAAACACGTAGTTGAGTAAATGCTTCATCGGCCTTATTCCGATATAACCTTATATGCCCCGTTCCAGACAAACTGACGCTCGCCAAACTCTACCGAATGCTCACCTGCAAGTGGCGTTTGCTGATTCGTGACCATCACAATCCATTTCTTGCCGTTTTTAGAAAGTACCTCAACGACTGAACCCTCTTCGCTATGCCCAAGTACCGTGACTTTTTCAATTGCCGGGCGGGCCTGGACGGAAGATTCTGTTGCTTCGTTGAAGTATCCGTGAGGTTCTATCACTGAGGCGAACAGATGTGAACTGGTCGTTCTGCGAACAAGAAACATCGGTTCGGACCGCAGATTAAAATTGGGATCGGTTGCTCCGATTCGGCTAAAAATTATCTCACTTTCGGGCGATCCAGCCATGTGGAAGGTGTAATACCGATTGCCGTCAAGCCAAGTCATGGCGATGGAGCTGTCCGTAGTTCCCTCTGCTACATTCCAGAGATGCTGATAGCCGAATTCCCCTCCGAGTGGCAACCATTTTTCGGTATGCGCAGAATAGTCCAGGTTAAAATTGATCAGTTGCCCGCGATAATGAATGGGGAAATCGTACTCATGCTGTTCATCACTCTGTAACCGATACAAATCTATAATCACTGGATAGTCAAACGCCTCATCCTGCAGCATTACCATGGTGCGCTGCATTTCAACACCGGGATAATAATCGTTTGCGGTGGCGCTCATGAACTGGGCATCCTTATCACTCGCATCGAAAAAGTGTCGGTGTCCGGAAACCTCTTCTGCCTCATCACGCTCATATTCATTCTGCGAAGTTTGATCCACCACCACTGTATTATGTGCAATGGTCTGCTCGGCGTACGAGTCATTCTCGTCCAGATACCGTCCACCAAATTTTGGTTCAATATTGATCCAGCGGGCAAATCCGTAATCGTTTACTACTTCGCGGCGCTGGTTGTAAAAAATATAGTGGAGCTTATCAAAATGCCCATGCCCGCCACCGTGTACGCCGTATTTCATTAATAAGACAGATTGATCCTTCCCTTTGCCGGTTCTGAGAATCCCGAGCCCGCCCTGGTCACCTTCCGGGCCATCCGTAAATTCAACACTGTTCCACTCCATCCGGGGTTCGGAGTCCAGTGCCGCCAGTCCTTTTGCCACTGCGAGGCCGGATTGATTCAGCACAACATCGTTCTGAAAATTTACCACACCTAACAACCGTGCATCCTCTTTATATCTGGTATAAGCCAAGTCTGTGGCAAGCACAATGCCAGGCGCCTTCACATCCATGGTACGAGACGCATCGTTGATCGGGGGTAATACTCCGTTCGGGAATGCCGTCTGGAGCGTGGCATAAATGGCCTTCCTCAGAATCTGATCCCGGTATTCATAGATTTCGAGGTCCGGTTGATTTCGCTCGACGGCCTCGGCAAAATAGAAAAATGGGCGAAGTGCATATCGAATGTAATATGGCCCCTCCATATAATATCCGTCTGGGGAAAACAGCAAGTCTAATTGCCGGAGAAACCCGCCCTTACCGGACTTATCCGTGCCATACAATGCCATATCGACCAGCTCCTGATCCTCCATGACATACCCAATCATACCGACCGATGCCACAGACCAGGTCCCATGATTATGGATGCGATCGAACTCGTGGGCGTTCTCTCCGGTAAACCATTCGGCCATGGGACGAAAAATATTTTGCTCGTAAAGGGAACGCTTTTCTTCCGGGAGCCAGTTATAAATACAGTCATACGCAATACTCGTATTGACCAGCCACACGGTTTCATTCAGCATCTGATGGAACAGTTTACCTGGCGCCTGGTTATGCGCTAATGGATGCGGGCCCAACTCAGGATACATCTTCGCATACTCATCTAGCATCCGGACAATAAATTTTGCATACTTTTCGTTGCCAGTGATCTGATACAGCAAGCCGGCATCCTTCATGTCACGATAATTCTGCTTATGACGCTCATGAGCATAGCCACCAGCCTCACCGGGAGGAGGCACTTCAACCGGTTCCCGGATAATCTGGCCCATTGCTTGCTGGCTTCGCCGCACAACATCCTGAAACAAGGAATATTTATCCGAATTTTCCTGAATAAGATTCGCTTCCTCAGCGTTTATAAAAATACTGGGATGTTCAAATGTGAATGCTGAATTACTCGCTACCAAAAAAAACAGAAAGGTGCCCCACACAAGAAGTCGCTTCATTCTCTCCCCCAAATTTTCAAAATAAACTAACAAATATTTCAGCGGCTAGAGACTCGAACGATTAATCTGGATGGATCATTGCGGAGTGAATATCGCAGGACATGTATCTGAGCCGCACAAAAACATATCTTATCTTATGCAATATTACCTCTTACCAATATATTATAATATTGTCATACAAATTCAAAGAAAAAAAATTCCCCCGGTGGGTCATCGTATATTCAGAGTTCTTAGCCGTTCTTATAGTAGCTCTTTTATGTGTTCTTCGGCGTGCTGGAGGTGGACTTTCATCGCTTCGAATGCTCCATCACCATCCTGGGCAAGAATCCTGTCGCTGATTTTAGCATGATATTGTACAGCTGAGGTTTTAGCACGGCCAACCTGTTCGAGCACCTCGGTTTTGATCTTCGGCATTAATTCAAACACCGGATACATTATAATCGAAATAATTGGATTGCTCGTAGATTCGGCAATTTTAATGTGGAACTGCCGATCGAGTTCGCTCTCTTTGTAAAATTCCTCTTCACCTTCCATTTTACGGACGATATTCTCCAAAACTTCTGCATCTTTATCTGTTCGGTTTTCCGCTGCAAGCTTGGCATTGTAAGGTTCAATAATTTGCCGAACTCTTATAAGGTGCAATCCATGCTTTCGTTCAAAATTAAATTGAAAAAATAATTGAAGGGCCTTATTCAAATGTTCTGCATCAAACTCTTTGACATAGGCACCACTCCCCTTTTTTATGGTGACCAACCCCTTGGCACTGAGTATCTGCATTGCCTCACGTACTACCGTCCGACTTACACCGAATGCCTCACAAAGTTCCCGTTCGGTTGGCAGTTTGTCTCCAGGTGTGAATTTCCGCTCGACAATTGCTTCTTCAATTTGCTTCACGACGATTTGGCTGAGCGTCAGAGAGTTGTCAATCTTTTGGAAGACTTTCGACAAGGGAATCGCCTCAATAAGGGTGTATTATATCGTATATTTATAAGATATAATGTAGTATGATATTTCTACAATATTATAATTATTTTAATTTATATAAGCAAGTCGGAATTATAATGAACAAAAATTGCAATGTCCTATTTTTCCAATCCATATTCTGAATAATTAATAAATCCGATCCACTACTGTCCGGTTGTTGAATTTTATGATTTATATTAACCTACGACATATCAATATGTTATCCCACAAAAAATACCAGGATCGACTTGAGCGGCCTTTTCGTACCTTGGTGGTGGCGCATAATAATCCACCAACCAGAGGAGACCAGTCCTATGTATTCCGGCACCTTGGTATTTTCCCAACTCATGTCGTTTCTTCCGCGTAAGGCCTTCCGTCGCTGTGTCCACCGGTATTCTGGAGACTATAAGGTCCAACAGTTCTCCTGTTGGGATCAGTATTGCTGTATGGCCTTCGCTCAACTGACAGGCCGAGAGAGTCTGCGGGATATTGAAGCCTGTCTCCGCGCCCAGCAAACCAAACTGTATCATATGGGCATCCGCGGCCGGGTCTCCCGGAGTACGTTGGCGGATGCCAATGCCCACCGGGATTGGCGTATGTATGCAGACTTCGCCCACATCCTCATTCACCGGGCGCGGGCCCTCTATCAGGAGGAGGACTTTGGTGTCGACCTCGACGAGACCGTCTATGCGCTGGATTCCACCACGATTGATCTGTGTCTCTCGGTGTTCCCGTGGGCCCAGTTTCGCCAGACAAAAAGCGCGGTGAAACTGCATACGCTCTTGGACCTGCGAGGCCCGATCCCCACCAGTGCCTGGATCACTCCGGCCCGCATCCATGATGTGAACCTGTTGGATACATTGCTTCCAGAACCGGGAGCGTTGTACCTGATGGACCGGGCGTACCTTGATTTTCTCCGCTTGTCTGCGTTACATCAGGCGCATGCCTCGTTCATTATTCGGGCGAAATCAAACCTCCAGTTCCGGCGGCAGTATTCCCAACCGGTCGACAAGACGCCGGGGCTCCGCTGTGACCAAATTGGGGTGCTGACGGGCTTCTATGCGAAGCAACGCTATCCGGATCAACTACGCCGCATCAAGTACTACGATGCGGAGACCGACCGGACGTTTATCTTCCTCACGAATAATCGGACGTTACCAGCCCTGACCATCTGTCAGCTCTATCGGTGCCGCTGGCAGGTGGAACTCTTCTTCAAATGGATCAAACAGCATCTCCGAATTCAGTCCTTTTATGGCACGTCAGCCAATGCCGTGAAAACGCAACTCTGGATTGCGATATCGGTGTATGTGCTCGTGGCGATTATCGTGAAAAAACAGGATTTGGACATCAGTCTCTACACTTTTTTACAGATTATCAGTGTGACCGTCTTCGAAAAAGTTGATATTTTACAACTAGTTACAGAGGGTGAGTACACAATGACAGAGAGTCACTTGACCAACCAATTGAAATTATTTGAGTTATAACCGGACACTAGTGAATCCGATCAAGTTCTAAAAAGTGTTTAATTAATATACTTAGGTACCAACATTTTTCCTATTTACTTGGTTTCATAAAAACCAACGAGAAAGCAAAAACTCCACGAAATGGCTTTCTCACGGGGGTTTTAAAAACTAAATGGACTTTTTAAATATCTAAATGGCGGGAGCGTGTGGGAATTGAACCCACCGGCCCGATGAGACACCGGGCCCGGCGGTTTTGAAGACCGCGGGCGCCACCAGGCTACCATCCACTCCCGTAAATAACAGATCGAATTTTTTTCGCAGACGTAAATTTCATGTCTCACAGGTCGAGAAGCAAGGGTTAACGACTGTGTTCAGGTTAATCTGGCGGAATGCGTTAGTCTTTAGGTATTGAGAAAATTCATAACAAGTCCAATGGAGGTTCTTTTACGAAATACGTAATACTCGATACTCACTTATACCGAAGAGAAGGTAAATTACAAACGTGAAGGAAAAAAAGTGCAAAAACGGGGCTTAACTAATTACCCTTTTTCACGATAAAGAACGGAAGATTCATCCGCTGTTTAAGCGATTCACCGGCCTGCGATGCTTCGGCCCGGGTGGAGTAATTTCCGACCCAAACCAGATAAAGCTGCAGGTTCCCACGCTCTCGTTGCCGTATTTGGACCGGATAACCGTAATTCTCCAGCATCTGTTGCTGCTGCCGGGCATTTTCCATGGTGGAATAGGCGCCGACCTGCAACGCAAACGGCTGCCGATTTCCCTGGGAGCTACCAGCGGATCCAGATTGAGTCCCGCTCTCCTCAGATTCTGTATCCACATATGGATTTTCTTTTGAGAGGTCCACCGGTTCCGGCGGAGCCAGTGCAGCCATTGAATCTTCATTCACCGGTTCAGTGCCGGCCTCCAGGCTGCTGGTGATGGTAACATTCGGAAATTGCCTCGATAGTACGCGCTTCCAGGTTCTGGCCGAATCCACCTTCCCTGCCTGTACCATGCTATTCAACAACATATTCGATGCGCGCTCCAGATATGGTGACCGGGGATGATGAATCGGTATCTGGCGCAAATATCGCTCTGCCGAGATATACAATCCCTTGGCATAGAGATACTCCGCGACCTGCATTATGGCATCATCCATGTATGGATGGTTACGATGATTATCCGCTAAATCCTTAAAATATTGGTATGCCTGTTCCCCTTCCGATTCCAGCACGCCCCGGAGATAGAGTACACCGGGATCGTTGGGATGCTCCTGCAATAACTGCGGCAGAGCTGCCCTCGCTTTTTCGTAATGGCCGTTTTTGATCTGCTGGAGATATTCGTCTACATACTGCGCATCTGCCCGGGAGACCCCCAGTACAATTGCAAACAGCGGGACAAGAAATATTATGGAGGATCTAAACCTGATCATCAGTGAAGGAATAGGTTGCATAACAATTTGGGCAGAGCCAGTGCATTTCTCTGCTTTGAAATCCACACTCCCCGCACGTGAAAGTCTTCTGCTGGCTCTCAATCCGGAACATTTCTTCCAGCTGTTCCGCCACTCCATCCCTGTTCTCCCCCTGGTTATACAGCCGGGTGAGTACAATCCGAGCACGCAGGGAATCCGGACTCTTATCCAGGGCATTCTCTATAGCCCGAATTGCATTTTGGTTTTCACCTTTTTTTTCGTAAAACGTAGCAATTCCCACAGCAGCTTCGATATTATCCGGATATTTATCCAGAAGACGACGATAGTACCGTTCCACCTCACTAAAATTTCCTAATTCGAATAACCGCTGTTCGATCCGGCCGGAAACAAGAAACAATAAATCCGGGCAGAGCTCACCGAACTTTTGCCAGTTATCCACGGCTTCCTCGATCCGGTTTTCCTCATCGTAAGAATTGCCCAGACAAATAAATGCCGGACAGCACTCCGGATCCAATTTCAGCGCTTTGCGGTACCGGATTCGTCCCTCCCTGGCTTCTCCGGTTTCTTCCAGTAGTTGTCCCTCGGCGACCCGGTACGTGGCAATAGCCTTCGATTGGTCCTCACCACTGTATTTTTCAATGGCCTTTAATACGTCAACAGCATTGTCCCAGAGATCGTTTTCCCGATAGATCTCCAGTTTTGCATTGAGACCTTTCAGGTTCTTTTTGTCAATCGTCAGGATTTTGTCGGCGAATTCCAGGGCCTTCTCATAAGCGTTGAGTTCGCGATGATCGTAAACCATACTCAGATAAATATCGACTTGCTGGCCCGGAGTAAGGTTTCGCCGCACCGTCAAACTTTGGTGCACCTTTAGTGCCTGATCGTATTGACCATTCTCTCTGAAAATATCACCGAGTTTGATATACGCATCGATGTGGCCGGTATCCCGACGCACCACCTCTTTGAGCTTTTCCGAGGCGGCCTTCAAATCGCCTTCCAGCAACAGGCGCAAACCATCGGAATAGAGGGATTCTGTCGTCCGTTTTGGTGAGGATGGTCTGAAAATAAAATAGAGTATAAGGGACAGGATACTCAGTGCGGCAAGTCCGATGATGATATAAGTAATTTCCATGGGAATCTACTGGGTTAGTTAAGGGTTACCCGTTCTCTGATTTCTGCGGCGTGTTCTCCGAAGATTCGCTGCCTGCCTCCTCCGGGATCTGGGTTAGTTCCTCGTCGATGGCGACATTGCGCAGGTCGTTCAGTTCGGCCTTCAATTTTCTGTTTTCCCTTTCGTATTTCCGGACTTCAGCACGGGAGCTGAGCACCTGGAATACCGGAATCAGAAATCCAACAAAGATACCGATTAAAAAGGACGCCAGGAGGACATGCACCAGGTTCACATCGTACAGCGTCGTCGTGAATATCTGCAATTCCATGATGGTCTGATCCACATTGAGCGCCAGAAACCATAACAAGACAGCCATCAGGACGATAGTTAGGAAAATTTTTAGTAGACCCATGGTAACTCCATTTCAATCTATTTTACGTGCTCGCCAAATAAGGTGACTCCCTGAGCATCATAGATTCGCAGCGGAACGATATCTCTGGGAAGTTCGCCATTTTTATCGAAGACTACAATACGATTTTCGTCCGTACGTCCCATCCACTGTTCATCGGACTTTTTGCTGTTCTTCTCAACCAGTACCTGTGCCTTGGTTCCGATAAGTTTCCGGTTTTTCTCCAGAGTAATATCGTTCTGCAGGGCGATAATTTGCTGCAGCCGCTCGGATTTCTCTTCATCGGAAACCGAATCCTCATATTCGATGGCTTTGGTGTACGGACGCGCCGAGTACTTAAACATAAACGCGTTATCATACCGAACCTGCTTCATCAACGAGACCGTTTCCATAAATTGCTCATGGGTTTCCCCGGGAAATCCGACGATGATATCCGTGCTAATTCCACAGTCCGGCAGATATTCATAGATTGTGTCCACCAGATTCAGATATTCATCCCGGGTATAGGTCCGGTTCATTCGCTCTAATACCTCTGTGGACCCGGATTGCACTGGCAGGTGAATGTGATTACAGATCTTTGGATTATCCCGCATCACGGTCAGGAGGTTTTCGTCAATATCTCTGGGATGCGGCGAAGTATACCGGATACGTTTGACGCCCTCCACATCGGACACCGCATCAAGTAATTCCGGGAATCCGTGCTCTTCGTACTGGTACGAATTTACATTCTGGCCCAGAAGCGTAATTTCAACAAATCCTTCATCTACCACCCGGCGGACTTCCTCAACGATACTTTCCACAGGCCGGCTGCGTTCCCGCCCCCGGGTATAGGGCACGATACAAAAGGTGCAAAACTTATCACAGCCCCGGGTTATGGCAATCCACGCGTTGATGCCTTCTTTGCGGGACGGAAACATACCGTCATACACTTCGTGCTTGCTGAGCCGCGTATTAATGATGGTTTCCTCATCCTCGTGATACTGTTCCAGCATCTGGTCAAGATTCCGGTAGGCATCCGGCCCCAGCACGAAATCCACATACGGCTTTTCAGTCAGTATTTTATCCTTCAGATTCTGTGCCATGCAGCCAAGGACTCCAATGATGGTATTTGGCTCGGCATCCTTACGGGTTTTATATTGTCCGAGCCGGGACATAACGCGTTGCTCCGCCCCTTCCCGGATGGCGCATGTATTGACAAAAATTGCATCAGCGTCTTCGTACGAATCCACCGACGTATAATTTTTCTCTTCGAGAATACCTGCTACCAGTTCCGAATCGTATTCATTCATCTGACAGCCGTAGGTCTCGATGTAATAAGTTCTTGGTTTCATATACATTTATGATGTGCCTTCGTTTTCCTGTTCAGTCTCAATTAGATTTAAAGTATTTCCGCCTTTAATCCATGTCAAGCAGTTTGTAATAATACAAAAAAGCCCCGGTTGACACAACCGGGGCCTCTAAAATTCATCACTGGAATAAATGTCAGTTGTTCAAATATCCGCTAAAGAAATAATTAATTGGATTGACGGGATTCCCCCCCACTAAAATCTCGTAATGTAAATGGGAGGCCGTTGATCGCCCGGTATTTCCGACTTCACCGATAAGATCACCCCGTTCGACTTTTTGCCCTGGTTTGGCGTGCATTTTGGACATGTGGGCATACATCGTTTCATATCCGTACCCATGGTCGAGGGCAACCACTAGCCCGTATCCGCTCCGGCGTTTGGCATATTTGACCGTTCCTCCGGCTGTAGCATGGATCGGTGTGCCCCGCCGCGCAGAAATGTCCAAGCCATAATGAAACCGTCGCTGATGTGTAAATGGATCACGCCGATATCCGAATCCATCGGTAAAATATCCCCCCTCTATCGGACGGATAGATGGCGTTGACTGAATTTTTGCGGTATTATGTTTAAACGTGTCGTACAGTTTTTCGTAGCTCAGCCGCTCAAGTTTTAACATCCGTGAGAGGCGCTCGACGTCAATGACCAAGTCCGACACCTTGGTTTCATCGGTGGGCAGCAGATAATCCAGTTCCATCGTCTTATCGTATCGGGTACCACCAATACCGAGCTTACGGACATCACTGTCAACGGCTGGCAGATCGGCGTAGGTCCGGATTTCTTCATCTCTGGACTGGAGGGTTGTCAACTCCTGCTCCATTGTTTGCACTGTGGACTGCAAATTATCGAGCAGGCCGATCAGGCGCTCATTGTTCTGTTTCAGATTATTGATCTTGGCCTGATACATTTTCTTCGTCAGCACATCGATTGTGAGATAGGAAAATCCAGCCCCCAGAATCAGCAGTGCGACGATTCCCAGAATGATCTTTTTTCGGGTAAGCGTAAATTCCCGTATGCCTTCATCATTCAGAAACAGTAATTTCACAAGAGTGTTCCCCTACTCATTGCACGAATTCCTGATAAGATATATATGATCGGGCTTGTTATCAAATCTTGAATTGGTGATTGATTGCTCGAACGCAATATAGTATTCAAATTTCCTATTCGCCAAGATATTTTTTCAAAATTTTTGTACGGCTTGTATGGCGGAGCTTCTGGAGGGCCTTCTCCTTTATCTGACGGATGCGTTCGCGGGTTAAATCATACTCCGAACCAATTTGCTCAAGGGTCAGCGGCTGGTCGAAACCGATTCCGAAATAGCGCCGAATAATGTCGGCTTCCCGCTCATCCAGCGTCGCCAGCGCCTCTTCGACCTCATGATGCAGCGATTCATCGATGAGTTCATCTCCAGGCTCATCAGTGTTCATCTCCGGTAATATTTCCAACAAATTTGTAGCGTCGTCCTTGCCTCGGGGCTCGTCTACCGACAGCTCCCGCTCCGCCGCCTGAATCGTATCCTCAATCTCATCCCGGGTTAGTTCCATAGCCTCGGCGATCTCTTCCGTCGTCGGTTCCCGGTCGAATTCCTTCTCCAGTTCCTGGTAGATTTTCCGCATCTTCGAGACTGCATCTACCTTATTCAATGGAAGACGTACAATCCTGGATTGCTGGGAAATTGCCTGCAGGATTGACTGGCGAATCCACCAAACCGCATACGAGATAAATTTGAACCCCCGGGTTTCGTCAAACCGCTTTGCTGCTTTAATCAGGCCAATATTACCCTCGCTGATCAGGTCCTCCAGGGAGAGTCCGTGATTTTGATATTTTTTTGCCACTGTCACAACAAAACGCAAGTTGGACCGCAGAATTTTGTCCAACGCCTCTTGCTGCCCCTCTCTGGCAAGTCGCGCCAAGGTAATCTCTTCCTCCGGCGTCAGCAGACTTTCGTTGCCAATCTCCGTGAAATACTGATCCAGAGTTCTGCTGGAGTACCTATGACGTTTGGATGCCATTACTCTCTGTCCCAACTCAAATTACCATCCGGGTGAATTTGTATGGTGCTTGTGCTGTCAAATCGGGAGGATATTGTTCGCAAATGTGTAAAAAAACTGTCCGCCTGCCTGGCAGTCATTAGTCGTGGTTGAAATCGGACATCGACATTTTTCACATTTAATGGATGAATCTTTGCGGCACGCACCGTATCCTCGCCAATTTCGATTTCCAATAACCCGCTTCGGAGTGCCGTTGGACTAAACGATCCAAAACAAAAGTTCCCCAGGGAATAAGCGATGAGCCGGCCTTTATAATTTTCTATTCCCTGCCAGATATGCGGGTGGTGGCCCACAACCAAATCTGCACCGGCGTCGATAGCCCGGCGGGCAAAGACCTGTTGGTACTTCTTGGTACTATCGCTGTTCTCGCTCCCCCAGTGGAAGGAAACAATGGTGAAGTCTGCCAGTGAATCGGCAGCCGTTACCCGGGGAATGAAGTCCGATTCGAACGGATAGGCTGTGCCCGCGGTGGAATCCGTCGCCCAGAACTCCCTGGGAAATGTCATTGAATACGCCAGGAATGCCACCGAGGGATTCCCCGGTAAAACAACTGGTTGCGATGCCTCCCTCCGGTTCAACCCGTACCCGACAGATCGAATGCCCAGTTCCTTCAGATAGTACACCGTAGAATCCGCCAGCCGGACACCGTAATCCATAATGTGATTATTGGCGAGTCCGGCGATATCCAGCCGACTGTGCTTCAGCACCTGCCGGTAAGAGGATGGTAACGTGAAGGTATAGGTTTTGTCGTACCGGGAGAGCGAATCACCGGTACCGATAGGTGCCTCCAGGTTTGCAAAGCGAACATCCGCCTGTTGCAACAGGCTGTCGATCCGGCGGAACGGATAGTCGGTACCGTCCCGGTCCAAATGGTCCGTAACCCAGTTGCCGAGCATCAGATCGCCGCCAATAAGGAGCGTTTTCGTCGGCTCCCCGGCTGAAATCGGTAGCGCTATGACACCGCATAAAACCAGGAGTAAGACCCCGGACGCTACACTCCCAAATAAATTACGCGGGTGTTTCTTTGTCCGAATCGTCGCCTTCCTCCGGTTCGGGTGAGGCTTCTGTAGCCGGTTCCTCCGCTTGGGACGGTTCAGTCGCTGCGGCCTCCTCCGGTGCCACATGTGCGAGCTTATCCTCCAGCGCGGACTTCTTTTCCTCCAAAACGGTAATCTTATCAAAGAGCATCTGGATATCCGGGGCATCAGCCACCGTATCAAGCTTATCTTCGGACTTCAGGTGATATACTTTACCACCGAGTTCCGTAAAATTCCGTTCGATATCCCGATTCACCTGGAGAATATCCAGTTTAATCTTTCCGGTCCTGGTCAGTTCTTCCGCCTTGTCAGCAGCGGCTCTCGAAAAGACTTTACCTTTTTCTGCCGCAACATTACCGATGTCCTGAAGACTTTTTCTCACGTCGTCCCACAGTTTATTCGCCATACATACCTCCATTAATTTAATTTTAAAAACTTACCGGTTCTTAAAGGCAAGGTACAATACCCGGCGAACAATATCACCTCCACGCTTCCCGGATTTTCCAAAGTGTTCGCAGAGAAAATATTAGTGATTTTGAATCAAACTACAATGAATTTTTTACTAGAAATATAAAGTGTGATAGTAGACTGAAGCCTGCCTATTCAGGCTTTCCGAGTTTTTCACCAAGGATCTCCTTCACCTTTTGGGGATTAGCCTTCCCCTGCGTCTCCTGCATCACCTGTCCCATGAAAAATCCCATCAGCTGCGGATTGCCGTTTTTATATTTTTCGTATTCGTCCGGATTCGCCTCGATCACGCCCTCCACGATGGTTTCCAGCTCTGAGGTATCCGACACCTGCTTGAGGCCCTGCTCCTCGATGATTTCATCGGCGGTTTTGGCGCTGTTCAGCATATCATCGAAAATCTGCTTGGCAACCGTATTATTGACGGTTTTGTCTGCGACACGCTCCAGTAGTCCAGCAAAGCGCCGGGGCTCCAGGGAGAGCTCCTCCATCGCAATGCTCTGGTCTTTGAGCACCCGGAGTACTTCGCCCATCACCCACTTGGCCGCCAGTTGCGCCTCACCAGACTCCTTCGCTACATCCTCAAAATAGGCAGCAACGGCCCTGTTGTCGGTGAGCACACCGGCATCATAATCCCGCAGTCCGTAGGAATCGATAAACCGCTGCCGTTTTTCGCCCGGGAGCTCCGGCATGTTGGATTCGATATCGGTAAGCCATTCCTCCGAGACCTCCAGCGGCAGAAGGTCTGGCTCGGGGAAATACCGATAATCCTCGGCTTCTTCCTTGGTGCGCATCCGTTCGGCACGGTTTTCGGTTTCGTTCCATAGGAGGGTATCCTGCGTGATCGTGCCATCGGATTCCAAAACTTCGGTCTGGCGCTCAATTTCGTATTGAAGCGCCCGCTCAACGCCGCGGAAAGAGTTCATGTTCTTCATTTCGGTCTTGGTGCCGAACTCCTCTTGTCCTACCGGTCGAATAGAGATATTCGCATCGCACCGCAGGCTGCCCTCTTCCATATTGCAGTCGGAGACGCCAAGATACAGGAGTATCTGTTTCAATTTATTGAGATAAGCCCGGGCTTCCTCCGGCGATCGGATATCCGGCTCGCTCACGATCTCGATGAGTGGGACGCCGCATCGGTTAAAGTCCACCCGAGTCCCGCCGGATTTTGTATGGATGGACTTTCCGGCGTCTTCCTCCAGGTGAATCCGCGTTAAACCAATACGTTTAATCTCACCGTCATCATATTCGATATCCACACCACCGTCATAACAGAGCGGCTCGTCGTATTGAGAAATCTGGTATCCCTTGGGCAAATCGGGGTAAAAGTAGTTTTTCCGCGCGAACCGGGAAAACGGCCGGATAGTGCAATCCGTGGCCAGTCCCATTTTGATGGCATACTCCACCGCCTGCCGGTTCAGGACCGGGAGTACGCCCGGCATCCCAAGACAAACCGGACAGGTCTGCGTATTCGGAGCCGCCCCGTATTCATAATGACAGCTGCAAAACAGCTTGGTGTGGGTCGCTAACTGTGCGTGGACTTCTAATCCGATAACCGGTTCAAATTGCATAGATTAATCTGTCGCCTATTCCTTTGGAAACGTTACCTGTTGCACATCAAGAATATTCGGTTCCTCTTCCAGAGAAGCAAGATCTTCCTCGGAAAGTGGCCCATCGAGGTTTACCATCGCCAGCGCTGTATTGCCCTGCTCTTGGCGACCGAGACGATACTCGGCAATGTTAATATTCCGGGATCCAAGGAAACTTCCCACATTCCCGATGACGCCAGGCACATCATTGTTTCGGATCATCAGTACTGTGCCCACTGGCCGGGCATCCATATGAAATTCGTCAATGCGTACAATCCGCGGATGCATCTTTCCAAAGAGCGAACCGGAGACCTTTTTGGTTCCATTCTCCGTAGTCACCACCACTTCAATCAGGTTCGTATATCCGGAATCGTCATATTCGTAAGATTCCTGGATTTTGATATTCCGCTGTTTGGCAAGCAGCGCTGCGTTCATCAGGTTAACCTTATCGCCGCTTATGGGGCCAAGCAAACCCTTGAGTGCCGCGAGGGTAATCGGTTTCAGATCACTAAAATCACCACTCGCCCGGATCTCCACCTCTTTGGGAGCCCCATCTGCCCGGACAATCTGGAGTAAGCCCAGACGATCCGCCAGATCGATATACGGTTCCATCTGCTTGATTTTGCTAAAATCGGCAAACGGGATATTCACAGCATTTTTCACCTTTTCACTCAGCAGAAAATCTCTGACCTGCTTACAGACATCCAGCGCCACATTCTCTTTGGCCTCTCGGGTTGATGCACCTAAATGCGGCGTCAATACCGCGTTGTCAAACTCCAGGAAGGGGTGATCTTTTTCTAGCGGTTCGCTGGCAAACACATCGAATCCGATAGCGCCAATTTTCCCGCTGCGAAGGCCCTCGGCTACGGCATCTTCATTATACACCCCACCACGCGCCGCATTGACCAGGATAACTCCGTCCTTCATCTTTGCGATCTCTTCCGTATCGATGAGATTCCGGGTCTGCTCACTGAGTGGAACATGCGCGGTGACGATATCCGCCTGGGTAAAAATCTCTTCCAGTTCCACCTTCTTGATATCCAGCGCATCAAACTGCTCCTCCGAGAGGAACGGGTCATACCCCAGAAGATCCATCTCGAAACTGGCAGCCCGCTTTGCAACGCCCTGCCCGATTCGGCCAAGACCGATGATACCCAGTGTTTTCTCCCGCAGTTCCCGGCCGATATATTTCTGACGATCCCAGCGCCCTTCCCTGAGGGCCTGGTGTGCCGGAGAGATCTTCCGGGCGGCAGCGAGCATCAATGCCATGGTCTGTTCGGTGGCCGCATTGGTGTTCCCGGTTGGCGTATTCATAACAATGACGCCCCGGAGTGTTGCCGTTTCGAGGTCTACATTATCCACCCCGACCCCGGCGCGTCCAATGACGCGGAGATTATCCGCCTGGTTCAGTAATTCCTTACCAACCTTCGTGCCGCTCCGGATAATCCAGCCGTGGATTTCCCCAACCACATCCAGATAGTCCTCTACGGTCGATTGGGGCTTATAAATCACCTCGATCTCACCAGTCTCATTTAAGAGATCAATTCCCTGCTCATCAATCGCATCCGATATAAGTACTTTATACATAACGCACCTGCCGTTTCAAGTTAAGATTTGCTGAATTGAATGCCCGATTACGTCTCCAGGATATCATCAATAGTGGCCAGCAACTCGTCCAGTTCATTCATAGAGGTATCGGCCATATGAGCAATCCGGAATGTTTTACCCTTTAGCTGACCGTACCCGTTGGAAATCCGGTAGCCACGATTGACCAGTTCACTGGAGAGCCCCGCGACATCAATATCCAGTGTATTCTCGATGCAGGTCAGGGTATTGGAGTGATACGGATCCTCCGAAAAGAGCTCGAATCCGTGCTCCAAAGCCCACGACCGGGTGCGTTTTGCCATCGAAAGGTGTCGATCGAAACGGTTCATTAATCCCTCGTCGCTGATGAGTTCCAGCTGCCTCTGCAGACCATACAGGTGCGGGATCGAGGCCGTCGAGGGTGTCTGTGCTCGCTGATGGTATTTTTCGAACACTTCGAAATCAAAATAGTAGCCCTTGTTGGGCTGACTTTTGGATCGCTCCAGCGCCCGATCTGACACGCTCATTATTGCGAAACCGGGAGGCAGTCCCCACGCTTTCTGCACGCTGGCAAGCACGATATCGATTCCCCAGTCCTCCACCGGTATATTCACGCCGCTCATAGAACTCACCGCATCCACAAGGATCAGAGCATCAGAGTTTTCCCTGATGGTTTCCACAATGGATTTTAACGGATTCATTACCCCCGTGGACGTCTCGTTGTGCACTACTGTTACAACGTCGTAGTCAGCTTCATCCAGAGCCATTTTCACATCGTCCGGTTTTACGGCGTTCCCCCAGTCTACACCAACGGAATCGGATTCAAGACCGCACGCATCAGTGATTTGGTGCCACCGCAAGCTGAAAGCACCACAAACCAGGTTGAGACACCGTTTTTTAACCGTATTTCGCACCGCCGATTCCATCAGTCCTGTGGCAGTACTAGTACTCAGATAAATCCTGTTTTCGGTTTGCAGCACAGACTGGATACCTTCGACCACATCCCGGTACAGATCGCTGAATTCCGGGGCCCGGTGTCCAATCATCGGTTGCGACATCGCTTCAAAAATTTCCGGCCGAACATTTACTGGGCCGGGGATAAATAAGCTCGGTACGTTTTTCATGGGTCACCTCATTGGGCTGAAGTTATGCAACATTAGTTTAGTTGTTCTGTTCAATTGTGTTGTACTCTTCCGTCGTTAAAATATACTGTAATACAGATTGAAAATTTTCCTCTTTCACGTAATATTCACAGGCTTTTTCGATAGGCGGGCGATATTCCGCTCCACCAAAACCAATAAACCGATCCACCTCATCCTGAACGGCGATATCATTTGCCCCATCTCCGATAAAAACAACCGGTTTTTCCGGGGCAATCGTCCTAATCATCTGTTGCTTTCCGGCAGATGTGACCAGAGATGAATCTTTGTCAAATCCGATATAGTCGCCTTCCAGGTCAAAATAAACATCGACAGCGTGAACATTGGCCGCCGGAATACCCAGATATTCGCCAACCGGCACAATGGCCTTCCGGACACCACCGCTGATGATATACATGGATTTCCCCATTTTGGCCAACGATTCAACGGTCTCCTTCACTCCCGGCAACAAGTGCTTTTTGTATTCCCCAGCTAAAGAAGTAACATCTTCACGGGTTGGTTGAATAAGATCGAGACGCTGCTCATACATTGCCGGACTGACGGTATACGTATTTAATGTTTTGTCAACCATGTCCCGGATTTCGTCGCCCACCCCATGGATTTCAGCCAGATATTCTACCCCTTCGATCCCCGTCAGAGTGTTGTCAAAATCAAATATGATGCTGGAAAATTGTATTTTATCCATAAATCCAATAAAGTTATCGGCGAATGAGACTAATTGCAACACACGTCACGAATATATGTACATTTTTATCGGAAAAAAATGGGAGAATGCATTCAAATGAAGATTGTTTTTCTGTGGCACAATTATTCCTTTCCTGCCTACAGGTTCTATTGTATAATTTTGGACTGATTGGGACAAATCAATAATGACAAATAGGTTAATTTTCTAAAGCGATGAATAAACTGCACACTGGACTGAGTTTGTTGGTACTTTTGGCGTGGATACCCTTGCAGGCTGAGCCAGCATATTTCCCAGCCGTGATGAATCTCTCTGCCGATTCCACCTCCTACATCCTGGTTGTTGATAAAACTGATCAGGAAATGCATCTCATTAAGAGTCCCCGACCGGGTGCATTGGAAATTATCAAAACGTATCGGGTCACTACTGGCCGGGTGAATGGGAATAAGGAGGTCGAAGGCGATTTAAAAACTCCCGAGGGGATTTATCGGGTTATTGACCTGTTACCCGGCGAAAATCTGTTACCGAAATACGGCCCGCTTGCATTCGTCCTGAACTATCCCAATTTCGCTGATAGAAAATTTGGTCGCACCGGTGGGGGTATCTGGATACATGGTCGGGATGAGGAAATCCAGGACTTTCTGACTGAGGGATGTGTCTCACTCCGGAATGATCAAATTCTCGAACTGCAGCAGTATATCACGCTCAGGGAAACCCAGGTGGTTATCGAAGATTCCCTGCAACCGCTTGATAGCAGCGGATACGAGCGGCAAATCAAGGAATGGGAGTCCAAGATCGACACCTGGGCTGACGCCTGGGAATCCGGAGATACGGAACAGTATTTTTCATTCTACTCCCCGATATTCCGGGACGGTGAATTGGACCTGGAGGGCTTTAAGCGCAAAAAACGATCTCTGGAACGCACCTATGACTGGAAACGAGTCAATGTTAAAGATGCCGTTGTACTTTCCTCCGAAACGGAAACCAAAATCTCATTTTTCCAGGAATACTATTGCCCGAACTTCTACAGCGAAGGCGTTAAAACACTCACGATGATCCCGAATGATCATCATTGGAAAATTATTGGAGAAGACTATACCAGAACGGCACCAACGTTGCGGAAAGAGGCATTTCTCAGTGCCTTTGTTCGGGAATGGGAACGGAAATGGGAGTCCGGAAACTTTAACCGTTACATTACTTTGTATGATTCCACATTCCACAATAAAGACTATGATTATCAGGGATGGTATGATTATAAACAGTCCGTACTCAGCGAAGCGGACGATATTTCCGTCGATATTTCAGATTTGACCTATCGCTCCTCGGGTGATATGGAATGGGAGGTCTCATTCAAGCAGGATTACCGCGCCGCAGACTACTCCGATTACGGCCGGAAGACCTTACGGATTTACGGATATCCTGACAATCTCAAGATAATTGCCGAAGACTGGAGACCTCTTGCGCAAAATGAATAAATACACCATACTTTTCCTTTTACTTATCCCGGCGATGGTTCTGTCCGCCGATCCCGTGGAGCGGCCATCCCGAACACATAATGTGTACTTCAGAAATACACCGAACGAGTTGAATGTCTATCGCCTCTATGGCCGATTTGATGGAAACACAGCATTTATTCTCGGTGGTATCCAGGGAGACGAGCCCGGTGGGTTTCTCTCCGCAGATCTGTATCCGAACCTGGTTCTGGAGCGCGGCAATCTCATTGTGATTCCACGGGCAAATTTCAAATCCATTATTCATAACCATCGCGGCGTCAATGGAGACATGAATCGCCGGTTCGACGATGACCAGCCAAAAGATATCGACGATCAGATTGTGGAGATCATCAAAACCCTGATGGCAGAATCGGATCTCTTTCTAAACTTGCACGATGGCTGGGGATATTATCGTCATGAGTATATTGACGAGATGCACAATCCGCATCGATTTGGGCAGTCTATTATTGCGGATGTGGCGCAGTACTCGGCTGAGGATGACACACTTGACCTCGAACGTATGGCGCAGCAAGTGATCGACCGGATGAACAGAAAAATTACCGTCGAAGAGCATAAGTATCGCTTTATGAACACCCAAACCCTGAACCCGGACACGGAATTCCCGGAACAGTTGAATTCTGCGACGTGCTTTGCGTTAACGAATTTCGGAATCCCGGCTTTTGGCATCGAGTCCTCCAAAAACCTCCCCAGCCTGGAGATGAAAATCCGCTATCACAACTATGCCATCAACGAATTCCTGACGCTGATGAATATCGAACCAGAGCATCCGGCCATCCTGTATGAACCGCCCTCAATGGTCTATATGCTGGTTTCCATCAATAACGGGCCACCCCAGATGGTGGATGAAGGGAAATCCATCACCATTAAATCGGGTGATGCCATTGAGGTTACCCACATCGAATCCAACTACCCCCGCGGACTCAGCTGCGATATCCAGGGGATTGGAACCGAGAACGACTTTCAGACAGCCTTTCGCATCCATTCGCCGACCACTATCCTCGCCCGAAAGGACAATACTGTCATTGGCACGGTCAATATTCAGGTAGAGTCGGTAAATTACGAACTGATGTCGTATATCTTCGAGGTCAACGGTCACCGAAGGTCGGTGCTCCATGACCAAACGCTACACCTGCAACGCGGGGATGAATTAAAAATCGTGGAAATCGCCTTCGAAAATACTTCCAGTGATGTTTTTACAGTGAACCTGAAGGGCTATGTTCCCCCTTCCGATGTCAATACCGGCGAAGATCGCAACTATACTATCGATACTTCCCAGTTAACATGGAAAAAATATTCAGTCAACGGCGAAGGGAAGGTCTTCCCGATTGTTGTTTCCAAGGGAGAAGAAAAGGTTTCGCAGGTATATATTTCTCTGGAATAGTTGGAAAAGTATTATCCTTTTGCATCAATGATAAAATCTGTGGTTTTCCCTGGATTAACTACGGCACAGAAAAAACGCGGCCACCCCGGTATTATCCGGAATGCCCGCGCCTATCAAACCGGAGGGGGTAATAGCTCCGATTGTGATTTTTTGAGTTTTACATTCCCCCACCCATACCACCGTGGCCTCGTCGTAACACCATAAATGGTACCCGCCAGAATACCGCGTTATAGGGAGTCTCTTCCACGGTGAGCAAATCGTTATCCAGAACATCCACTGTGACGTGCTGCATCCCATGTCTGCGATCGAATTTCCAACCATCGGTAAACACCCCATCGTCCGCTGTTTCATCCGGAGCAATGCCGTCATCAAGTAAACGGTTCACCTGTTTCCCTGCCATGCGTGGCATCCGGAATTGAGATAGGATCGTTGTCCCGGAGTTGTCTCCGTTTTCCACCGATATCTCCACCACTACTGAATCTCCTACATCAAAGAGGGGGGCGGTGCGTAAGGTCAAAAAGTCGTTGAGCGGGTCCTCGATAGTCTCGCTTTCCCCGGAAGTCACATTCCGTATACGCAGATATTCCACAAGAAGATCACTCCCGGCGGTTGTCGTGACAATTGGCGTCATCCCGGCGACGCGCCATCCGTTGTGCCGACTCCCCATCCGCATTCGTGTATCCTCCGGATATGGACGATTTACCATCTGTGCCTTATGTGTGGAGGTAAAATCGAACGGTTTTTCCCACACGGTATCAACCCGCACGGAATCGGTGGTATCGGAGTCGATTCCGATAAAAATTTTTCCAACGATTTGATGGGTGACGGTTACAATAGCAGAATCGCCGGTTAGGATCTCCACATCGATAGAACGATGTGTGCTCTCGATAGTCCGGCGAACAAATCGGGGGAATATCGGCCCACCGAATCCTGGATGGCGTTGGCCTGGCCCACCGAATAGCGACAGTGAGTCCCCGGTTGCATCATTAAGCCCATCCATGGAAAAAAGCGAATCTTCAGCCTGGATGATAGCGCTGATTTCTTCCTGAATTTCGCCCGTCGGCTCGGTGACGGTATCACACTCTATTATTATCAACCCTGCCAATACAACCATGGCGGGGATCAGTATTTTCTTCATAAACATTTTCCTTTATTTAGTGCACCGATTTGCCTGGTGCCTTGAGTTCATCCTCAAACAATAGTGAGACATCGAAAACTTCCGGCGAATGGGTAAGTGCACCCACCGAAATATACTCCACCCCGGTCTCTGCGAATTCCCGTATAGTCTCCAGAGTAATTCCGCCGGATACCTCCAGCGGGATTTTATGCCGGACCATATCCACTGCCTGGCTCACCGTAACCGGCGACATATTGTCCAACAGGATCCGGTCAACACTGAATTCCAGTACTTTTTCCAACTCATCCAGTGATCCTACTTCCACCTCAATCTTAATTGCCTGCCGGTCTTCCCCGATTTCGCCAATACAATGGGACACGGCTTTTTCCAACCCACCAGCCCAGCGGATATGATTCTCCTTTATCAGGACCATATCGTGGAGCCCCATCCGGTGATTCACACCACCACCGCATTTGACTGCGTATTTCTCGATATCACGCCAGAGTGGCGTAGTCTTCCGGGTGTCCAGAATCCTCGCATTGGTGCCATCGATTGCTCTGACATATGCAGCCGTAAGCGTCGCAATACCACTGAGCCGTCCCAGCAGATTCAACGCGGTTCGCTCTGCCGACAGAATCGTCAGACCGCTCCCGGCGATGGTCATGAGCTGTTGGCCTGATTCCACGAGATCGCCATCCTCAGCAAAGATCTGAATATCCAATGGTGGACCATTATGAGAGAAAACCATTTTTGCGATATCCAGGCCGCAGATAACCCCATCCTGTCTCGCAATAATTTGTGCCTGTGCATGCGGATTATACTCCACTACACTCTCAGCTGTGATATCGCCCAGGCCAATATCTTCTTCCAGCGCCAGCCCGATGCGTTCCTTCAGACTGTCAACATTGATTCCGTCCATACCTTCCTTCCGTTGCACAATTGATCCGGGATACCTTATCTGATACCCCGGATCTGTTGTGTATATCCTGGGTATTTCTACTGCATACCCTGACGCATTCCCTGACCGCCCATTTTTCCGGAACGCCCCTGCATACCACGGTGTTTCCCAGGGCCGCAATTCCCACACTGCCCTCTGTGATGCATCCGCATCCAGGTTCCAAAGGCTTCCTCACCCAGGGCTTCGCGGACTGCCAGCTGATGAGCAATCCGGTTCTGCAAAATAGCTTTCTCTGCTTCAGCAACCGCGTTAACCTGGCTGTTCACCTTTTTCTCCGATACCCCGGATACGAGTAGTTCCTGCAGTTCCAGCCGGGCTATCTTCAGATCGGCCCGGGCGGCAATCATTTCCTTATGGTGTTCCACGGCCAATGATTCCAATTGTTCCTGCTGCTCAGCAGAGAGATCCAGCGCCTCCATCTTCATATCGTGCCTCGGGCCGAATTGGCCCAGCACCATCGCCGGGAGGAGGAACATAACAAATGCACCTGTGACAAACCATTGTGATTTCTTCATTGTAACGACTCCTTCTGTTGTTATTGATTGAATGGTTGCATATCGTGCCGGCGGACAGCATCGCGTAGTGCCCTCCTGAACCGGCGGTCAAAGATTATGAATTTCGCCTGCTGATCCGGGGTCAGATACTCCGGCAGCTCCTCCAGAAACCGGATCTCTTCTTTCAACTGTTGCTGCCGTAAATCGCTCAGCTCTTTTCGCTTCTGATCCACGTACTTTTGATCGACGCCATTTTGTCCCAGTTGGTCGCCGATGGATCCCTGCAGATCGGCTACAGCGGAATCCAATTGCCCCATCTTCTCTCTGTGATTCCGAAACGCCGGGAAAAACCGGGTGGCCTGCTCCTCGGACAGATCCAGAAATTCCGTCATCTTCCAGATGCGCAGCGTTTCCAGCTGCTCCGGGGTCTGTCCCCTTCTCATGTGCGGCGGTCCGCCGGGCTGGGCAAAGATGCCATGGGCCACCAGGAGCGCCATCACCATCACTGGGATATATTTTCGCATTATAACCTCCTATAATTCTGTTTCCGTCAGGTCGGCGAGGACCTCATCCCATCCGTCCCGGGATTGATATACTTCGTTAATGATTTCGTAATCGTCGTTTTCCAGGAGATACTCACCGGCCACCTCTCCCATTTCCTGTTTTGCAATAATATGCACTACTTCTTCTGGCAATTCGTTCGGCGCCAGTTCATCCAGGACATATGAATAGAGGGTATCTGTGTTGGATAACTGCTCCACTCCGTTTCGGGGCCACAACCAATAGAGCGAGACCGCGAGTATTGCGATAATCGCCGGAATGACCACCGCATCCCGCAATCCCCATTCTCGCCATCCGGGGCGGGCAGTTCGCCGCTCGATCTCATCCCACACGTTGACACGCATCGTTCCAAAATTCGGAGTCTTGCTTTCCGGAACCGAGTTCATCAAGGCATCCAATTCGCCGAATTCACTGAGAAACTGCCGGCAATCGGAACAATTCTCCGGATGGGTTGCCTCCGTCAAGAACGCCTGGAGGTTCCCGTCGTCATCCCAGCATCTCACGTATTTTTCCCGAAATTCCGAACATTGGTTCGTCATGAAATCTTTCCTCCCTGCACCTGATCTTTCAGAGCAGTGACCGCATAATGGAAGTTGGTTTTTGATGATGCTTCCGAAACCCCCATCACCTGCGCCACTTCCCTGTGCGACAGTTGATTGAAATAGCGGAGGATAAAGACGCTCCGTTGGGTTTTGGATAACGACTGCAGATGCATCAACAGTTCCTGCTCCCTTGCTTCCAATTCGTCGGCGCTTTCGTCATTGGTCATATTCACCAGTTCGTCCCCGGCATGATCAACCGGGATAAAATTACGGATGGATCGCCACCGGAGATGGTTCTTCGCCAGGTTCGCAGCGATACGATATATCCAGGTATTTACTGCCGAATTCCCTTTGAATTTTTTCCGTTCCGTGTAGGTCTTCACAAATGTCTCCTGTGTCAAATCCTGCGCATCTTCTTCGTTGCCGACCATTCGCAAGAGAAAGAAATAGATTGGTTCCTGGTATTCCGCCATAATACGATTAAAGGTTTTGTGGTCACCAGCATGATATTTTTGGAGTTGTTCCGGTTCCATGTATCCCTTTCTCACCTATTTAGACACATTAGTTCGGAAAAAGTTAAATCCCGATAAAAATTGCACACGGATTAATGCGGAAACAAATGGTGTAAAGGGCATAGGGGGAATGGTGAAAGTAGGGGGGGCTGTTTGTTGTTTTGTTGTTCGTAGTTCGTTGTATCGATTTCACTAAATTCTGTTCTATCAAAAAGATCGAACACTTTCACTGTTTTGCTCCCATCTCACAAACTGATAACTGGTGACTGCTCTCAGGACACAAGACTCGCAGGTTTTAACTATAGCACAGTAACACGATAACACTGTCCCACGATGTTAAACCTGCCCGCTACGGTTTTTTATTCTCAAGAAAATCTATCATCTCGCGTACCAGTCTCTCCATTTCCCCAGTGATATTATCCGGAAGATCGATACGATGTATCACATTTAACCGTGTAAAATACAATCCGGCCCATTCCGGCGATTTCCCAAGGGATTCCTCAACCGCATACGCATACGCCAAAATTTGCGGTGTGTAATAGTTGACCTTTTCTTCAATTCCGGATTCATCTACAGCATCGGTTTTATAGTCAATGATAATGTACCGATCCTCATCAGTTTGAAGAAGTAAGTCGATCTGCCCCGTCATAGGGATGTCGAGCACGCTGGTCAGGAGGGTTACTTCAGTCCGGGCGTTATGGTCACGGATTAATTGTCCTAACTCCGAATCCTGCAAACGCTCCAGCATGGAACGTAAGGCCGATTCTGTCTCCGACTCCCCTGCGAGTTGTCTTTGCGGGAGAATTTGCACCAGCATCTGCTCAGGCTCAGGCATTGATTCTTTGACAAACCGCTCCAGAATTTCATGAGCCAGCGAACCAAACTCAGGGCCCTTGAGTCCATCCGCTTTCACATTTTCCGGGGTGAGTTCCGGAATCCCTAGAATGTATTCCCGGTAAAACCGGTCAGGATCTTTCCGGAAGACCGGAAACATGGTTGGTTTCATCTCGCTGAGTACTTTCCTGGGCTCCGGAATTCGCCATCGCCTGATAATTTCGTCGCCTGACAGGATACTTCCGGAATCTTCAGAGGTTGTTCCATTTTCGGGGTCATCAAATTTCACGATTTCATCGGCCCCCGGCAGTTTTTCTCCGTCCATATGCTGATGATGAAGTACGGTTACCGTCCCTTCGCCGAGGGCGACTGAATCCTCTCCCGGCGACCAGCCCAGGTTCGTAAGCGCCCCGAGAGTCCATCGGAGCCAGTTATCTTTCTCGAAATCGATCCTGTCAATCGACTTCTCCAGTGCATTTTTGCCGTTAGCGATTCCGGACAGCACCAGTTTATCTCTGGCCCGGGTATTAGCCACGTAAAACAGGCGCCTGGACTCAGCCAGATCCCGGCGGGCTTCTTCCGTACTAATCAGATGGTATAGAAACGGCTTTACCCGCTGATCGTCTGCGGGACGGCCGGGATCGTTCCAGGCCAGCGCCCAGCCAAAGGTGCTATAAAAATCCTGCTGCATCCCTGAAGCGCCCGTATTGTCAATATTCGGCACAATTACAATGGGAAACTCCAACCCCTTCGCCTTGTGAATGGTCATCAATTGCACCGCGTTGGTTTCCCCCGTGTGGAGTACCGCTTCTTCCATCTCCGTTTCATCCCGGAGCGTTTCCACATACTCCACAAATCCCCGGAGGGATGACTGCTGTGAGCGTCCGACCTCATATGCAAACTCCAAAAACTGCTCCACGTTTCGCAGCCGTTGTAACCCGTGCCTGCCTGATCCAACGATACCCAGATACCCGGTCTCGTTGCAGATTGTATCGATGAGCCGGCCTGGAGATGTCCGCTGCGCAAGGTCACGCCACGATACAATTGCATCTCTGGCAGATTGTAACGCTGACTTATCGCTCTCAGCCAGTTCTTCGGGCACATCCTTTTTTGCAAACAACGTATCCCAGCGATTAGTATAGCCATTGAGTGCCAGGCGAAAAAGTCCCTCATCAGACATGCCAAAAAAGGCAGAACGCAGCGTTCCCACCGCGGAAATCTGATCGCTGGGATACACCAATGTCTTGAGCAGGGTGAGAATATCCCTGACTTCCTGGGCCTGGAAGAGTCCTTTCCCCGCCACGGTATAGTACGGGATACCGGTGAGTTGGAAAGCGTACTCGTACTGTTTGATGTGGGTCGTGCGACGGAATAGCAGCGCAATATCGCCGTAACGCGCCAAACGCTTTTCGCCGTCTTCCTCAACGGTAATCGTCCCGACGGTCTCCTGGATCCAGTTGGCGATATGGGCTGCCTCCAGCTGAATCCGGTTTTCCACTGAATCTTCATCTGCGTCACTCTGGGTCTCAACAATTTGGGCTGTGACCGACGTCGATTTTTCGTCGAATTCACCCCTGAATGCTTCTAAAGATTGGTACCGCTGTTCATACGGCGCCAATTCGTCGCGGCCTTCCTCTTGTGTGCCCATAACCGGTGCAAAGCATGCGTCGAACCATTGCAACAGTGCCGGTCGGCTCCTGAAACTGGTGGTGAGTTGCGCTTCTCCCTGCGGTAGCGCCTGTTCAGCCTGGCGGAACAGACTGACCTCCGTCCCCCGGAATCGATAAATGGACTGCTTTGGGTCACCGACCACAAAGAGTTTTGTTGAATTATCCTCATCCGTTGTGTGGAGAAGATTTACCAATTCGTACTGAATCGGGTTGGTATCCTGGAACTCATCCACCAGGATATGGCGAAACTGATGCGCGTATCGCTGCCGGATATCGGGGAAATTACGTAATAAACGGACCGCTTCAATTAGCAAATCGTCATAATCCAGAAAATTCTGTTCCCGCTTCCATCTCCGGTACCGATCCAGAACCTTCGAATAAATCTGAGCCCCGGACTGTGCCAGCCTGATCCCTTCTAATTCAATTTCCGGGTCGAAAAGCGAAATACCCTCGAGTTCAGGCTCCAGAACAGTATCCCGGAATTTCTTGCAGAGATCCTTGACGCGACTGAAATCACCCTCCCATCGTTTTTTGCTTCCCTTGCTCTTCAACTCGTCCGGGAGCTGCACCCAGAGATTGGCTAACCTCACGGGATCATCGACGGAGTCCATTTGCTCTATCATATCGAGTAAGGCTTCATAGTGCGGGTAAAACGCGTCAGACCTATCGAGTGGAGTTAATCCCTGTAAAAGAGTCCGCAATTCCTTCCAAAGCGGATGGTTTCGAAATTGGTCGAGTAACGGCTCCACTTCTCTTTTATAGTGGTTCTTAAGATGCAGGAGTTGCTCCTCCGGATCTTTTGGATTTCCGTCGGTATCAAGATAATGATCCTCCAGGCCCTGATACTGTACCCGTTTCCTGATCATTTTTTTCATAGTATCGATAATCCGCCCGGCGGAATAATACCGCAACCAATGGCCAACGGCCTCATTCTCGTTTCGAATCATCTGGAACACGATCCGGCGTGTAATCTCAGGCAGCCGGAGAGCAGTAGTGTGCTCGTCCATGATAGAGAAATCCGGGTCCAGCCCCATCTCGATGGCCGACTCCCGGAGCATCCGGGAGCAGAAACCGTGGATAGTACTGATATAGGATTGTTCGAAATCATCCAGTAGCTGCCCCCAATACTCCCGATCCGGTAACTTCAGTCCCGGTTTCTGTACCGGCGGAAAGCCGGTGTCGGCCATCCCTTTCGTATGCGTCCGTATCAAATCACGGATCTTTTTGCGCATCTGGTTGGCAGCCTTCTCGGTGAAGGTAATGGTCAGAATCTCGTCCAGTCCGGCCTTTTGCTCTGCCAGGATCTGGAAATACCGGTGGGTCAGGACGAATGTCTTCCCCGAACCCGCACCAGCCGTCACCGGCATGGATTGGTCGATCTCCGCTATGGCAAATTTTTGTTCTCTAGTGGGAGTGTTATCAGGCATCGGTGATTAATCGCAATACATTCACTTAAAAAAATGATTATTCTCGTTGATTTCACCGGGTCGGCGCCCTAAAATAATCCAATATGTTTGCAGAGTCTACGGAATTCCCTGTTTATCAGCCGTTTGCCAGCGAATGGCTCACGTTTGCTCTTTTTTTTCTGGGCATCATGCTGGCTATCGGACTTGCCGAATTCGCCAGAGCCAAGCTGGCGTGGTCGGCGGAAGCTTCCCGAAAAATAGTCCACATCCTGGTCGGACTGATGATCTTCTGGGCGCGATTTCTGTTTGACTCGCCCGTTCCGGCTGTTACTATCGCCCTTGTATTCATCATACTGAATCTTATCGCCATCATTGCGGGGGGATTTGAAGGTATGCACGCGACGGACCGGCAATCTTTGGGAACAGTATTTTATCCGCTGACCTTCCTGATTCTGGTCGTCATGTTCTGGTATCGGGATCCGGCGATACTGTTGGTGAGTTTCCTCATCCTCGCTCTCGGCGATCCCATCGCGGCTCAGGTCGGAGAAACGGTTTCCAAGCCCCGTAATTTTGTCGTCTGGCGGGACCGGAAATCGGTACAGGGCAGTTCGGCTCTGCTTATCTCGGCTTTTATTATCTCCTTCGCCGGGTTGTATATTCTTCGATTGATAGACGGGCATCCTATGCCAGGGATCGGAAGCCTCATAATTGTCAGTATCGCTGTCGCCGTGGTAAGCACCTTCGCTGAGTCTATCTCCTGGGGCGGTTCAGACAACTTGACTTTGCCGCTGTCTGCGGCGCTTGCGATGGATATTCTTCTGGGGCAACCTGTTACATCCCAGTTGATGTTTATGGGCTGGATTTTCGTGGCCTTTCTGCTATCATTCGGTGCATATCGGTTGCGGGTCCTGAATTTAAGTGGCACGGTGGCGGCATTCCTGCTCGGTACTTTTGTCTTTGGCATCGGCGGACTCCGGTGGGTGGTTCCCATGGGCGCATTTTTCGTGCTGTCCAGCCTGTTATCCAAATTTGGCAAACAGAAGAAGGACATTCTGCACTCTGTCTATGAAAAAACCGGCAACCGGGATATGATGCAGGTGCTGGCCAACGGTGGACTGGCGGGACTCCTGGCTATCATATGGCACTATACGCAGACTGATCTGCTGTATTTTGTTTTTCTCGGTGGACTGGCTGCGGCCACCGCCGATACCTGGGCCACGGAACTTGGTGTCTTTTCACGTCAACAACCCAGAAGCCTCCTTACACTCCAGCCAGTCGCCATGGGTACTTCTGGCGGGATCACCCTGTTTGGTACCTTGGGTGCTACCGCTGGCGCAGCAGTACTCGGCTTCTCCGGATGGATTGTCTCTCCGCAATTCTCCCTGGGATCACTCGGGATAGTCACTCTCGCAGGACTTGTCGGTTCAATGGTCGACAGCATCCTGGGTGCCACCGTTCAGGCGCAGTACAAATGTCCAACTTGCGATAAAATCACCGAAAAAACCGAGCACTGCGGGAATAACCCGCTCCATCACATCCGCGGCTTCCGTTTGATTAATAATGACGTAGTAAATTTGGCGTGTACGGTGGCGGGGGCATTAGCAGTAATATTCCTGGTATAAGACAAAAACGCGCTACTGATCGGCGCTGGCATAAACCCGGAATAAAGTGACTTTTGTCCGGCTTACCGATAAACGGTTACTTTTTGTCCCGGTTCAGCATCAAAGGTGATGTAGTATCCGGTGGAATCCGATTGCATCTCCGCACCACCCCGTGCCGCCTGCACGGATTCCGGCTGAAAATCGATGGCAACGGTAATCCCATCCACTTTTGTATTATCCGGACCATATACAGTAATTATCGATGCATCATTCTTCTGTTCAGCATAAAACCGTAACCGAAGCAGGCTTCTGCGAAAGTCGGCGATCTCTCCGATGGTCGTTATCCAGCTATTTTCACTCTTCACCATGGAAATCAGGTTCTCCAAAGCTTCGAGCGTTGTGTCATTCCTGGCAACGTACGCTGGGTGTCCCTGATATACCAAAGCACCGTGATACGGTTTTATCGCGTATTCCAGGAAGTTCTCCAGATATTTCTGATAGAGCCTGGCCTGTTTTTCGACGGCTCGCGGATCTCTGTTTCCGGTCTCTTCATCCAAATCTTTGAAAAAGAAATAATCGTCATGATAGGTCGGAGCAATTTCCATCATGTCGGTAGATTGATAATATCCCCGGTCAGAAGCGACAATATTGTGCGGGACAACACTCCCATGGATAAACTCCAGATTATTGGCGCCAATTCCACTTTCAAAGATATAGTCCATCTCAAAGAGTGCCACAAACCCCCAAAATCCAGTCATTGTAAAGGGGAACCGGAATCCGGAAAAGTCAGTGTCCCACATTTGCTCATTTCGCATAATATCCCGAATGGCTTGCGAATAATTAAATTGCCGGTAGTTGCTGAAAGAATATCCCCTGCTCTGCAGTTGCAGATCAGATTCCATTAAATATTCTCTTACATCTTCCCCCACCTGGCCATTGACAAATATATCCGGATTAATTTTGTACTTTTTTAGCATCCTCAGCACCCGTTGATACTGCTCCAGTTCTCCATTTGCGTTCAGGGTGACGCAAAACGCATAATCGTATCCGTGAGGCCATGGGTTTAATCGAAATGGAATATCGTTCCGCCGGGTAAAATCCTCTATAATCGACACATAAAACTCCGATATCCGCGCTGTGCTCAAAAACCCGCCCTCGCTGGCAGGATGCAACAGTCCTGATGAGGCAAGCAGATAGGCCGTCCCTTTTCCGTAACGGTTTTTCACTACTGCCGGGACGGTATCTTTCTCACTCACCCACCGGGCAAGAATTTCGCTGGAGTTCCCGGTGATGGTATCGGGGATGAGCGCATAGAAATTTTCGCCGGTCTCCGGACGCATATAATTCATCTCCTTTCCACCGGATAGATTCCCGTAAATGCGAAATCCGCTCATATTCCGCTCGACCAATTGGACACCAAAAGCGGCAGAGAGCGGGTAATTGTTTGCATCAAGCTGGTTATACAGCGTAATTCTATCGGTTCCGTCTGGCCTGTTCCGGCCGACATTATCGCCCGCAATCACTACACCGCCTTTTTCGACAAATTCACGAATCCTCTGAAGCTCAAAATCTGACATGTACGACAACGAATATACCTGATCGGCATCATGGTATCCCGGCGCGGTGGAAAGGATCATCACATTGTAATTGTTCAATTGTTCGGGCTTATATAATATATCCCGGGGCTCAAGCCGCACTGTAGTGCCACTCCGATTAAACGCCTGTAGTGCTATGACAATTCCCTGGGGTAACGTTGCGTTTTCCCCCTCAAAACCAGTTGTCAGGATTACCACCTTAGGAAACTGGTGATCAGGAGTGGAGGCCGTCCGGTTGGCCTCAATTCCTCTATTACATGATGCAAGGAAAAGAGGGACAGTAATAATTACTAATAGAATCGAGTATTTTTTCATCATCGCACCTGCGTGAGCGTTATTTCGTTACCGGGGATGATGTTGAAATACACCTCTCCCGTCCTGTTTCTCAGCGTATATTCTTCAGTTGCATTTTTGACACGTATATATGGCGCATCGGTTGTATATCGTATTGTCAGTGGATGGTCGTAAATGGTCGTATTTAAGGGGGTATCTATATTGAGGAATACATTATCGTTGTGACGAAACGTCCGAATATCCGATGCCTGGCGTTCTTTCCGATACCGAAACACATCCCACTCGTCTGCGAGCCAGAAACGTTTATTTCTCGCGAGCCTGACATGCCATTCAAACTGTTTCCCGGTCATAAACAAGGATTGCGCACGGGTAGATTCAATATCCTCCGTTAAATACCTGTAATTTAATATAATCCATTCATCAGGTCTATTTCTGAGAACAGAATCGAGTGCATTTGTTGAGTATGAGTTCCCATCTATGTTATAAAATTCTGTTCCTGAATACTTCTTCATTCCGGGCGATACGTTTCGGACGAATTCTATCCCATCCGGTATTTCTACTTCCGAATCATGGGTGAACAGCAGGTTAAACCCCATCCCCGTATTTTGCCGGAGTTCGGTACGGAGCTGAGAGACGGCGCTTTCTTCCTGCTCTCTCAGTTGAAGGGCAAGCACATGGCCATTATTTCTGAGCATCTGAATATTTTGAGTCGTGAGTCGTCTTCGCTGTCCGGCATTGTCCAGCTGATATCGTGCCGGCGTCGAATTTACAAAGCCAGGAATGACGCCAAATGAGGCCGTTGTACCGTATTTCTCGAGGACCGGCTTCCCAATTTTCACCTGAGAATAATCCGCACCCTGAAAACTGAACGAGACAGCACCCGAATGATTTCCGTAAAATTCACAAATCGTAAATTCCTCTTCTCCGGAGGTTAATTGAGAACCAGTACTCGCGATATCTTCTGAAGTAACTTCTCCGAAGTATGTTTTCAGGCTGTCATACAATGGCTTCAGCCGGGAGGTCCAGGATGGGGATTCCCACTTTTCCCAGAGATAGAACAGATAGCCATCTTCCGGGATATGTTTGAGCACACTTTCCTTCTTGTCTGTAACAAATACCTTAAATTTGAACCCGTCGGTTTCGGTGTATTCTATTGCCGGTGTTCCCGGGGTATCATCCAGGACATAGTTTTTTGCGGGGTCACTCACGTTCAGCAGATGCCAGGTGAGCCGTAGTTCCAGTTGCCTGGTTTCCGCATTCCAGTACCAGCTCGCATTGGAGGTTTCAGGCTCGTTACTTTTTCCAAACTGTAGCGGACTCCTGTTCACAATCACTGAGTCGAATTTCTCCCCCGTCAGTGAGATTCGTCCACGGTTGGTCAGGAGCTTTTGCGGTATAAACAACCCGTTTTCATTTGGCTCAGATGTAAAGACTAATCCCGAGTCGTCCTCCATCCCCGAATACACACTGTAGGGTTCGTCCACAAGTATATGGGCACTGTCGGGACTGAAGAATTCTGTCAAAAATTCAAATCCACGCGCAAATCGCTGATCCGTGAACGGGAGTCGGTGATCTCCTCTTTGCCTGTCATAGGTATCAACGGGGATGCGCAGATTATGCCTGGTAAAGTCCAGACTGTCAAATTCCATAGCCATATAGAAGTATGAGGGATCTGCATGAAACTGATATCTCATCGTTCCGGCAGACTTCCAGGCGTCACCCCAATCAGTGAAATTCCCGTCAATGGTCCGCTGGCGGGATTCCATGGCGAGAATCCCAAAATTTTGCTCCGGATTTTCCATATTATGCCAGAGTTTGCGATCATGGAAGGGGGTTTCAAACCCCATCACAAGCCAGTTGTGCTTAAACCATTCATCGGCCCATTCGAAAAATATGGCCCCGGCACAGCCTGCGTGATAGATATCCCTGGTTAACATCATCGAAATCTCCGCTTGTTCGGACTCCGAATGCCCTCCCTGATCAAGCCCATAGGGATTGATATGACTGACGCCCCGGCTACTGGGAACGCCATATTCCGCAATAACAAGCGGCATTCCCTCGTGTTCAGATTTTAGATCGTTCAGATATCCGATAAAATTATCCGGCTCCGCGGCCCGGATTTCTGCCCCGGCATATTGGTCTTCCAGATAGATAAAATCGGGATAATACGGGTAAACGTGATAGGTGGCATAAACCCCGGGTCTAAACAACTCGCTGCTGTGAAACCGGGTAAAATCGACGGATTCCAGATCGTTGTCATATTCCCTGACTTCCTCACTCTCAATAATTTCCGTATCATGGTACATCGGATCCAGCGGCAACCAGTTGACGAAGGAGACTGGATGCTGGGATTGGTATGTTTGCGTTTCATACAACACGGTAAAATCCATGACCTCTGCCAACCATGCTTCCATGGCATTTCCATCGGGCATAGAAATAAAATCGCCAAAATAATAATTAATCGAATCTTCCTGAATGGTCGTATGTACTCCGTTCGGCTCCCATTCCCTGCCGAGCATTATTCCCGCGACATAGTCAGAGACATCTATGGCATAGGCTCCTGATGCTTTTCCCACCTCCTCTTCCAATACCGCGTTTCCGTGCAAGACATCTATGGCGTCCATAATTTCGCGCTTAAAATTTCGCGTATAACTCTCTCTGGTATAATTGTGCGCAGTTGGTTCGGTAGCCCAAACGCCCTGAAACAGGTACAGCGGTTTGTCCTGATGGTGTAAGTTGTAATTAGCGAATGCTTCGTAGAAAACCGGCGGAAGGATGGTGTATACCCGGATCACGTTGGCATTCATCTGGCCGATCTGCTTCAGCCAGTCCATATAGTGATCGTAAGTCATGGCAAACTCCGCGGGAAACTGCCCGGGCAGTGCGAATCCGAGGTTCACTCCTTTCACCAGGAAGGTATTCCACTGCGGTTCACTTTGCGGGTAATTTTCCTCCAATTTACTGAAATAATCCCCCGAGGTCCGAAACCGATAGTCCGCTCTGTTCGCAATGCGGCGCAATGTTTCCGACGATTTTCGCTCAATCAGCGGGCCTGAATCATCGGAGATATATTCTCTGACAACGCGTTCTTCCCGTATTTCTGTCTCGTGCTGTATCATCTTATAGACGGTAAACGCCAGCAACGCCAACAGACCCAAAATGACTAGAACTTTACCCTTCATAATTTAGAACTTTGCTGACAAGGTGATAAATGCTGACAGGTTTTCATAATAGGGATTGTAAAACCGACTCGCGCCAGCGGCAAGCGAGAAGGCTTCTCCGCTGTATCCGATTTCGAGCGACGCAGACCAGTTATCGGTATCGATATTGCCGCTGTTTATCACTTGCCCTCCCTGTCCGGGAGTCGCACTTGATACATAGTAATACTTCTCGCTCCCGAAGTTGATTGCATACCGTCCATAGGTATACAATTTTTTATAATCGTAATACATCGTTACCGACGGACCGGTCAGTAACCGCTCAGTGGGGGTATAGTATGCCGGGGAATTGTATTTATAATCGTAATAGGAGTGATTGGCTCCCAGTTTAATTTGGGGATTATCAATCATTTGCCAGGTCAATGATACGCTGTAATTAAAATACGGATTGGTGGCTGTTTGAAAAGGATCAGAAGAATACACCCGAACCTGTTTCTCGTCCACCGTCCCCGTATTTACGCCGACAGAGAGGGAAAGATCCGAATATTCCAGACTCAGGTTGTCGGAAAAGTTATTCCGGCCGACCTCGTTCCAATAGTAAAAATAACTATAGCCGCCGCTTAGGATGTTTCTCACCTTCACACTTTTGATATTGGTATGATACTGCCAGCTCAGGCCATAGGAGGTGATTCGGCTGTCACTTCTGCTGGCCCCCGCATTAAGGATGACTCGGTTATTGTCTGTTATCCAGCTCGTTTTAATCCAGGAATTGTCGTACCATCTGGTCGTGTCCGAGCCTATTGTATAATCCCGTGAAGAATAATCGAACAGGATATTCGCAGATATGTGGATATGATCAGTCACGCGCTTCTGCGCGCTATACTGCTGCACTATCGCATCGATTTGGTAGCTTGGTTCCGTTTCCTGAATATACTGGAATGTTGCATCAGTATTGTACGCCAATGCGTTTTTGATATTTTCGTACTCTTCACGTATGCTGGTGTTTTTCGGATCCAGATCAAGGGCCTTTTCATAAAATTGTATCGCCGTGGCGGGCTGTGCCTTCCAGTAGTGCATCCGTCCTAAACCCGCCCAGACCTGTGACCAGGTATTATCTACTTTGTTAGCCCGCCGATACACCTCGATCGCCCTATCCAACTGGCCGTCATAGCTCAAGGCTTTTGCCAACTGCAGATATTCCGGAACGTGGTTTGGCATTAAGTTCACCGCTCTCTCAGCATAATGAATAGCCGAGTCCATCTTTCCATGCCTAATAAAACAGCGGACAAATCCATTTAGGGCTTCGACGTCTGTACGGTCATTCCGATAGATCATCCTGTAGTAATACATGGATGAGTCGCAATTGCCGTTCCTGAAGTGTAGACGTCCCAATGCCAGCCGGGCGTCATAGTCGCTGCTGTCTATAGCCAATATAGCCGAATAATTGTCGATGGCTTCTTGCAGTTCGCCATTCACCATGGCCTCATATCCCCGGCTCCGGTATGCCTCCTTATCCAAAACCTGAGCGGATACCTGTATTCCAACCAATACAACTAGTGCCGATAAAATGAATCTCACTCTTTCGTGATCCCCTTCCGGTGAATCTTCGTCCATTCACTCTTCCGCCCAAAGAAGTTGAGGAATCCCTTGAGCTGGGCAATCATTTTAAAAAAGGAATAGGAGAATTCTCCAAGGATACCAGCGGCAATTAGTTGAGTCCAATCCCAGAAAGTCTTGTATCGAAGAGCATCCCTGTTCGTTTTCGACTCGCCCATACTCCAGAACTCAACAATAGCCGTAATCGTCGTCGTGATAATTGCCGTTAAGAGAATAATAACCGCAAGCATCAGGGCGATCCACTCGGGGTGTATCATTCCCACAGAGATAGCAACGATGATAAAGACGATAGCAAGCACCTTAATCACCGGAGAAAGCATCTGAAAAAAGAAGTAGTACGGCATCCCTACCAGGCCGGTTGCACCATAGTGCGGTTCAAAGATCATATAGCGGTGAATATTCAGGGATTCTATTAACCCCTGATGCCACCGGGCACGCTGCCTAAAAAGGCTCAAAGCATCTTCCGGAACCTCTGTCCAGCATACTGGTCCAGGCAAAAATACTGCTTTTGCTTTTTTCTCTTTGTCCTGGCGGTATTTAAACAACCGAACCACAATCTCCATATCTTCACACACGGTTTGCCGACCCAACCCAACATGCTCTGCGATATACGGATGTTCATTCCGGGGACTTAAAAATCCACCTATTTCCAACAATTCATCCCGGCGAAACATGGAAAACGCGCCAGACATCAGCAGCAGGGCATTCACCTTACTCAACCCGATCCGTGCGACCAAAAATGATTTGATATACTCAAGAATTTGCCAGAGTACCCAGATATTGCGGGGAATTTCGGAGCTGACGACGCGGTTGTCGCTCAATACAACATCGTTAGAGGCTGCCAGTTGCCCCCCGGAGACCATAGTTCTGTCATCCGTAACAAACGGTCTTACTACGGACCTCAGCGCCTCCTTATCCAGGATGGAATCCGCGTCTATTGTACAGATGTATTTCCCTGATGCCAGGTTTATCCCGGCATTAAGGGAATCGGCTTTCCCGCCGTTTTCTTTATCTACCACTATCAGAGATCCGTCCTCGGACCGATAAACTTGCTTGATCTCTTCTGTTACCAACGGGAGCGAGCTTGATACTTCCGTCACTTTCAGTTCAAACTTCTCTTGCAGTGACGCTAAAGTCTGGTCCGAAGAACCGTCATTGACAATAAGTAGTTCGTAAGCCGGATAATTCAGTTGCAGCAGCATCTCGGCGCATTGAGCAATGGAAACCTCCTCATTGTACGCCGGGACAACTATGGAAACGGGGTGACTGGTCCAGTCATCAATTTTTTCGTGTTTCCTGCGCTGTAAGAGCCGAAACACAACAAAAGAATACAGGAAAAGTCCCACATCTATTAATAGATAGAGGACGAAATAGATAATAAATAGTTTTTCCAAAACGCGAAGCAAAAGATCCATGATACTGTAAATATAAACGCTGGGCAGGACAATCCAAATTGTAAAGATCACTCGGGGAGGCTTTAATGTGCCATTTTGCGTCGGATTCTATTTTCCTCACACCGGCAGATTTGTTTCACAGGACAATACCGGGAACATTCTCCTGCCACGGGATGGAAATCACCGGCTTCCATCCGCTCGACGGCTTCCCCAATCCGCTCCTTCGTCACCCGGAAGAGCTGTTCAGGCTCAGTTCGCGTAAGATCGATTTTACTATCTTCCTCACCTGACCGAAACGAATAATAGGAGAGCCGCTGCGGTTCAGTGTAATTCTCCAACAGGTCCTGAGCTGCCATGGCATAGAGCTGTAACTGGAGAGCCCTGCCATTCCAGAAGTCCTTTACCCGTTTTCCCCGGGATGTCTTGTAATCCACAACCGTAAACACACCGGATTCCGGCTCCAAATCGAGTCGATCCGCCCGTCCGCTAAACCGGAGTTCCCTGTCATTCAATTTCAGATGAAAAGGGGGATGGCTTTCCGGCTTATCAGAGCCAAATCCAAACTCAAACTGATCCGGGCGGAGTCCGCCGGTTCCCCAGGGATAATTTGTCGCAAAGTATTCCACCGCATTGCGACTGTACTGAGCTATGAGCGATTTTTCACGTTTCCAGAGCATCTCCGGCAACGGCAATCCTTTAGATTCCGTTTCCTCAAATACCCGGGCCATCACCGCTTCGAGATGATCTAGACCGGCTTCCAGGCTTCCGGCGGTGACCTTCCCGTTGAACGCCGAGGGCAACGTCCGGTAAAACTGCTCCATAATTCTATGCAGAACCAATCCCCGGACATCCGGCGGCAACTCTTCGACGACCTCCTCCGGCTCCTTCAGTCCCAGTTGATACCGGGCAAAATATTGAAAAGGGCTCTCATAAAAAGTCTCAAATCTGCTGGCGCTTACATTGCCACCAAATAAAGTACTGTTGATTTCCTCCTGCAGGGTTGTATCAGAAACCTGCCCATCGTATTCGGTAAAGCGATTGCCATCGCGGAGCCTGGTGACATCCAGACAGTGACGAAATTGACCGAAGTCCAATATCTGGTCGCCCGGGAAATCGTCGAAGTACTTCAGATGCTGCAGAAGATCCACATTGAGCCAGGAATTTTCCGGCTGGGGTGATTCCAGACCAATTGCGGTACTTCTTCGCACGGGTACAGCGTTTTCAGAATCTACAGTTCCGTAAATCCGGTGCAATTCTTCATAGAATGGCGATGGCAGCATCTCCTCGGAACCGACCACAGTTGAGACCTGTACCGACTCCGTTGCCCTGGTGAGCGCAAGGTATAACAGGAGTTGTTCCTCCCGGAGATCCGCACGGTGCTCAATGACTTCCCGTCCGCCCTGCAATACATCGTTGATTGACTGCCTGTCCCTGAGTTTTACCAACGGGTGCGCACGGTGCCGAACCGGAAATTTGTCGTCTAATAATCCAACCAGATATACCTTTTTCCAGAATTGCCCCCGGGCCTGTTCGACATTCGTAACTGTTATTCCGGCTTCCTCACTAATTTCATCCGCATATTCTGAATCACGCAATAACTCCCGTAATATCCGCACAAATTTCCGGGAATTCATATCGGAAATATCAAATTCAGCGCCAATGGATCCAACGGATTCCAGGAGTCTTTCAAAAACCTGAAATGCCCGGATATCCCGTCCCGCCAATTGATCGCGGCTATTTGACAAGTCTGAAATCGCTTTCCGGAAGTGGACGATCCTAATTACCTGCCGGAGATCCACAAGATGTTCATCGAGGCTTGTCGTCTTCTCTCGGGGGAGTCCGTCGAATAATTCTTTCAGATAATCGATATCCGTACCGGAAATCGTTGTCCCCTTCCAGGAGTCTTCATTCTGTGCACGCTTCCGTGCATTTGTCAATCGTTGAATCCACTCCGATGGAGCTTCCACAACCTGAGCGGCGACCGAAGCAGAATCCAACCGGCCGATCGTATCTCTTCCTTCAAATCCCCGGGGACAAATGTATGGAGATTGCAGCCACTGGATCGTCTGTTCCCGCTCAAAATTGGTAAACAACACCTCATACCATTGCATTAGTGCTCTAATTGCCGGGTTGGTATCCAGTGGTTTATCGCGATTCCCACTTATCGGGATTCCCTCACGCCGACATCCTTCAGCAATCCCCGTGACATAGTCGTCCCCGCTCCTAAAAAGGACACAGATATCCTCAGGGTCATATTCCCCTGTGAGAATGTCCTTTTTTATACTTCGTACGGTATCCTGGATTTCCAGGTACGGGCTGTCCGCCTCCATAAAATCCAGATGAACGGGAGCATTCTCCGTCTCCCGGTGGAAAAGCGATTCAAATCCCTGAAATGTTTTGGAATTATTTTCTAGTGAGTTCACGGAGACTTCTTTGCCTTTGAGGGTTCGGCGTAACCAGTCTTCTGTTTTTTCAACAAATCCGAAGACAGGCTCATCACCCCGTAACAGCGTTATGAGCGCATTGTCGGATTGGTCGAGTATAGTCTCAATAAACTGACGCTGAATCGGATTAAAGTCGTAAAATCCGTCGATGACGAAGGTGTAATTGGGGGGTGAAAAGTCATTCGTGGTTTGGATTGACTCCAGTGCCTTGAGGAATAATTGCTCCCTGGTGGCAACGCGGTTTTTCGCCAGAAAACCGGTGAAATCCCGGTAGAGCTGATGAATTTCTCGGAGCCTTTTCCTGTTTGAAAATGACCTCGTTTTATGCAGGATGTCACCCGCCGTATCCGTGGTAATCCCGCCATCTGCCAGATCCCCAAAATAGTCGAGAATCGCATGTAAAAGCCCAGTAGTAATCCCGGGATGTAAAAGTTCAGGGTATTGGCCGGCATGCGCCTCGAGATAACTTTCAAGGATGAGATGCAGGCTTGCGTCGTCTATTTCTCCGTAGCGAATGTCTGAACCTTTTATACATGCTTTTACCAGTGTGTAAAACGTATAAAAATGCAAACGAAGAGATCCCCGGAACCCGTCTTTGGACAACAGGCGATTCCGAAAGTCATTGACCAGAGCTTGAGTCGGCAATAACACTGCGACCTGTTCTCCCGTGGCAAGACGCTCCGCTGTCCTGTTGACTGCGAATTCTGTTTTACCACTTGCCGCCGGGCCGGTAATTAGTTCAATCATTGGGATTCAACTTGCTTAATCGGATAAAATTATCATTCTCTGGATATGTTGAAGCGCACGTAAATTAGATACTTTCCCGATGGTGTGCAACGGGAGTTCGGACCCTGGGTGTTACGCTTCAATAAAACACACCTTCCGGGTATCTAGTTTTTCCCGGAAGGTGGCTAGTGTAAACAGCGTTTGGTTAGCAACCCCATTTGAATGGGGAGATTATTGCTGTGTATTTGTCGGTCAGAGTGACGGATGGTTACAGCACAACTCCATCATTTGGGCTTCGCGATTCTTTATTTTTTCATTTGAGGGGAGTTGCGCCGGCAGGAATTTCGACATTCGATGTTTTGCATTACCCTATTCAGTATTTGCAGTTTAGTTTACGCCATCTCCCGCAACCGTTTTACCCGCTCATCTGTTGGAGGATGCGTTCGGAACAGGTTTGCAAAACCTTTTTTGGTCAGCGGATTCACGATAAACAGGTGAGCTGTGTTTTCTCTGGCAGCTTTCATAGGTGTTCGCTTGGAATACTGTTCAAGTTTTTCCAGCGCACTTGCCAGTGCCAGCGGTTGTTTTGAGATCCGGGCGCCACCTTCATCTGCATGGTATTCCCGGGACCTGGATACTGCCATCTGGATCAAGCCAGCTGCAATTGGCGCCAGGAACGCCATCGCCAAGGTCCCAATGAGGTTATTGTCCCCATCCCTGCCGCCGAATCCGAAAATAGCAGCAAACCGGGCGATACTGGCGATCAACGTAATCGCCCCGGCAATAGTAGCAGCAATGGAGCTTATTAAAATGTCGCGATGCTCAACATGGGCAAGTTCGTGCGCCAGCACTCCCTCCAGTTCATCCTTGTCCAGTATATCCAGAATCCCTTCGGTGACTGCGACAGCCGCGTGTTCCGGATTGCGTCCGGTGGCAAAGGCATTCGGCGCTTCCATGGGAATTATGTGTACCGACGGCATCGGCATACCCATCTGCTGGGTGAGTCGCCTGACGACTCTATAAAGCTCAGGCGCTTGGCTCTCGTCTACCGGCTTCGCCTTGTACATTTTGAGTACCATTTTATCCGAGAACCAATAGCTGAAAAAGTTCATTCCGATAGCAATAATAAAGGCAAATACTGCACCGTTGGTTCCGCCGAGTGTGTTCCCAATTACGATAAGCAGTCCTGTCAGTGCAGCCAGTAAAATTGTCGTTTTGAAATAATTCATATATCGTGCCCGTGCTTAGTTTCTCCGTTATCAGTGATTATAATACGAGTGAGGCCGGAGAGTTCCAAAATCCCGGAAATCGGGCTATAGGAATCAAAATTTGTGAAATAGTGATATTCTTGAGCACTTCTACTTATCACATATACTGGATACGAATTGGATAAGAGATGCCATCTTTTGCAAGATGGCATCTCCAATATATTTTCTATTATTCCGATTCCAGCGTCATGTCGGCTGATTTTGCTCTGAGTTCATCCAGGGACACCTGAAATGCACTCAGTTTGCTCTCCCGTATCACATAGATGTACGGGGAGGAGTCCATCTTGATATAGCGGAACCGCTCGCCGGTTTCGTCTCCGACTGTCAGGCCGTCGAATTCGCTCCCGGCAATATTGAACCTCATACGCAGCCAGGGGTCATCCAGTCCGTACCGTGCCGGATTCGTATTGGTATAACTACCGAGGGAATCCATCCGCAGGTTTGATATGGTCCTGGCAATCGTTGTGGCCCATTTCCCGTTTGCCGGGGCGACCACAGGACTGTTCAGCTGCCACGTCGTGTCGATCTTGGTCACCTGGTAGGTCGTATCGTTCCAAATAATTTCCACATCGGTGACCTGATTTCGGTTCATTTCAAACAACTTCTTATCCTGGAATTCGAACACCGAATCAAAGAAATCGTCCACGATGGTACTCGTCACCGAGAACACCATTGGTCGGGACAAATCTCTGACATAATATTGCAACGGGTCAGAATTCGGCACCTGATCTCCCACCGCAAGCACGGCATCTCTGGTGGAATCGTTACTGAATACGGATAACGAAGCTTGCGGGTTGTTTAACCCGTATTCCCGAAGATTTTCCGGCGATTCCTCGTAGTACTCCTGTGCCGTTCCATTATCCACGCTGGACAACAGCCCGGTGACCTTGGACGAATTCACTCGTATTTGCGGCTCGTCCAGCCGCCACATCGATCCTGATTTATTAAACGTCAGATCCCGGCCATCATCTCTGGAGACTATAAACTTTGTAATGTTACTCCGCTCAAAGTCCAGAATGGTTTTATCCCGGAGTTCGAACAACGTCTTTTGCGCCTGGGTCCGCACCGCATTTGCTGTGGTGTATATTCCCGGCGCATCTGTGAGTTTCACAAATGTTCCGGACTGGGTCGGATTTTGGTCCCCCACCAGAAGCGTCGTACTTCCGGTGTCATTATAGACAATCTGTACCTTCGCTGACGGGGAATCCAATCCGTAGGGTTGCAGGTCTGTTAAATCTGTGGCCACAGTCCGGTTTTTTTCCACCGATGTCAACACATCCAGATTCGTATTGATCCGGCTCTGGTTGGCTCCTGTCTCGACCGGTTCCGTAATTTTCCATTGTCCACCAATACGTTCATATTGAAGGATGTTTTCACCCTGGGTCAGGGTGACGCGGGATACCGAATCCGGTTCAATATTGATAATTCGGCTGGCTATCTGTTCCTGCTGTTCCCGTTCGGCGGCGCCTTTTACACCCCAGAAATAGTAGAACAGTCCAAGCACAGCCAACAGACCAAGTAGTGTGAGTGTGGTTTTTGGTTTCATCACAAAATCCCTTTGTCACTCAGGTTCTGTATTCAATTTTCATCTGTGGATTACCGTCGCCCGTTTCCGAACGACGGTAATCACTCGAATTGTGCCTATCTCCGACGCGTCCAGTACATGACTCCGCCAACTACGAGAATCAATACCGGTAGCAGAATCACAACCAGAATGAGAACGGTCCGCACCTGACTCTGACTCATCTGAATGCGGCGATCTTCCGGCGCATTCGGGCGTACGGAAATCAGGTCCTCATCCTGCAGGAGCCAGTTGACGCTGTTCATAAACAGGTCGCCGTTCCCCTGGGCGTTGAAATATCGGTTCGTAGCAAAGTCGGAGTCGCCGAAGGCAACCAACCGTCCCTTGACCGAACCGCTGCTGTTCGGAACTTCCATTGCTGATGCAAGTGGTACGGGCCCGGCCATATCCTCAGGATCCTGTTCTGCCTGACTGGCACTACTGATGCGATCCAGATCCGTTTCACCCCAACTGTTACGACTGGTCTGTGCCAAAACATTCCCGGAATACCCGGATGCGTTCGAAGGCACGTTCACTCCCATGGAGCGCGCCAGCGGATAAAATGACATTAGTCCGAATCCCTCGGTGATGGTATGATCACCGTAGTTATTTACCAGCGGAACCGTCGGACCAGCGCCAAAAAGTTGTCCGATTCCGGATGCGTCCACAACGATGTTATCCCCCGGTTCGAAGTAGTACTTGGCCAGGAAATCCTTCATCCTCGGCGATCCCTGGGGATCGAGCATGAAGAAAACATTACCGCCCTTATCGATATACTGGGCCAGCATGTTGAATTCCTTATCAAAGAATTCCGTCTGCGGCCCTGGAATTACGACAACAGACGCATCCCCTGGAATGGAATCCAAATTGGCGAGGAACAGCTTCTCCGCCACATAGTTTTGCTCTTCGATTGCAGCCGATGCTGACTGGAGGCCGGATTCGCCATCATCGCCAATAGCATGTTCACCATGTCCGGTAGTAAAATAGACCTTCTTTGTCTCGGTCCGCGTAACCTTGATGAGGGCGTTAGTGAGGTTCTGCTCGGAATAGCTGTCAATTCGCTCAGTTTTGGTTCCGGCCTCCACCACGATCGTCCCGAGATTCCGAATATTATACTGCTTCGCGATTTCTGGTTTTTTATCCGGATCGACGAACCGCCATGAAAATTTCGAAGATTGCTCCTCGTACTCCTTCAGGCGGTCTTCCAGTCGGGAACGATTACTTTCCACATCAAACGCAATAGCTTCTACATCCTGTTCGAGGTTTTGCAGTACCTTAACCGTTTGATCCGCCAGCGAAAACTGCTTGGCTGCGGTGGTATCCACGCGCCAGTTAAACTCATTGAGTATCAGATTTGCGATCACCACTATCACCAGCACAATCACAATTCCGATAATACTGCTGACCCCGTATTTCGTCGTCTGTCGTCCGGAAATTTCCCGGATATACGACCAGTTGAAAACTACACCTGTGACAGCCAGCACTGCGCCAAGAATCAACGGAATTAGTACGGGTGCTCCCCAGGTCCCAAGAATCCAGCTGAGCACAAAACCAACCAGTATCAGCGCAATACCGACCCAAATTCCGAAACGTTTCAGTAAATCCATCGGCTTAGCCCCTCCATTTCGTTGATTCTATGGACTGATACGTCAGAAAGAGCGCCACAAACAGAAAGCTGGCGTAATACACCAGGTGCTTCGTATCAAAGACGCCCTTCGTAAAGTCGCCCATATGTTCAATGATTGACAGGTAGGATGCCAGATCGGCAAAGAAGGAATTTCCCGTGCCGAGCCAGCCGATGGTCCAAAACAGCATCATGACGGCAAATGTACCGATAGCGGCAATAATCTGGTTTTCAGTAAACGAGGAAATCAGCACCCCCACTGAGACCGTCGCTGCACCCATTAGGAGCAGTCCGAGATACCCCATTAGCGTCGGCGCAATTTCCGGATTACCGTAGAACATCAGTACCACCGGGTAAATAAACGCCACGACGACCATTGATGCATACAGTACGAAAGCCGCACCGAATTTCCCCAGGATCATCTGGGTATTGCTGATCGGCGAGGTCAGGAGTAGTTCGATGGTCCCCGAACGTTTATCCTCGGAAAATGACCGCATGGTAATCATTGGAATCATAAACAGCGCAATAATACTCATATTCGCCAATAGCGGCCGAATCATCATCTGATTCACATTGACGGTAATACTCCTTCCCATCTGCTGTGCCTGATACATAGCCTGCATCTGGATGTTCAGGAAGCGCGTCAGCAGCGCGTAAAAGAACACCCCGGAGACCGCGATAAAGAGTGCGATGACTACATAGGCAATTGGCGAGGAGTAGTACGATTTCAGATCGCGTTTAAATATTTCCCAAGTCTTTCTCATGCCTGTACCTCCTCCTGGACATCTTCTTCCGTGGTGAGTTCAAGGAAGATATCTTCCAGTGTCAGCGAAATCTGTTTTAACTCAAGGAGCCCCCAACTTTGCTTTACGATAGTGTCGGCAACGGAGCGCCGGACGTCGTGTCCCGGTTCACTGTCTATCCGGAGAGCGCAGATATTTCCCTCAGTCTGCACACCGGAATCCAGCGTGACACTCGTTACCCCGTCGATTTGTTCCAGCGATGGCTGAATATCATCGAACGGGCCGTCGACTTGCACCTGCAGGGTCTCACCGCTTTTGAGGCTGCTCATGAGATTCCCGGGTGTATCCTCAGCAACGATTTTTCCCTTATTAATAATCACGACGCGCTCGCTGGTCATGCTCACTTCCGGCAGAATGTGCGTCGACAGGATAATTGTATGATCGTTTGCGAGTTCCTTGATGAGCTCACGGACCTCGATAATCTGCTTGGGATCGAGTCCGACTGTCGGCTCATCCAGCACAAGGACTTCCGGATCGTGGATCAGCGCCTGGGCCAGGCCGACTCGCTGCCGGAATCCCTTGGACAGTTTCCGGATGAGTGAAGTCCGGTAGGTTCCCAGCGATGTCAAGTCCATCACCCGGTCGATCTGCCTGGGGATATCGGATTTATCCGCTCCGTTGATCGCAGCGACGAACCCAAGGTAATCCTCGACTTTCATATCCACATAGAGCGGCGGATTTTCCGGGAGATATCCGATTCGCGTCTTCACCTCCATTGCATCTTCAAATACATCGTAACCTGCCACCGTTACCTTGCCGGAGGTCGCAGGCATAAAGCTGGTAATTATGCGCATGGTCGTGGTTTTGCCCGCAGCATTCGGGCCAAGAAACCCGACGATTTCCCCCTTATTGACGCGGAAGGAGACATCATCGACGGCAAGAGTCTGACCATAACGCTTCGAAACGTTCTGCACTTCAATCACGGTGACTCTCCTTTGTTTACTTCTGCGATTTGCTGTTGAGTAGTGTTATCTTGTTGTTTCTCTGATACTTCCGGGTCTTCTTCGTCTTCTACTTCTTCCATTTCAGAAATTTCAATCTTGGTATGGTCCACAATATCAAATCCTTCTTCCAGCACCCGGTCGGCTTCTTCTTTGGACGGCTGGTATTTGGCGAATTTCACCAAATCAGATGTTGTCAGAAGATCCGACACTTCGTTGTAGATTTCCGGTGTCAGCTGATTTTCCGGGAACGCCCGAAGTACTTCGGTGCTGGTCATCTCCAGGGCGGGGATAAAATATCGATCTTCAAAATAGGCACGGATGGTTTGAGAAATATCACTAAAGTGCCGCTTCATGGCGCCTTTACCAGGATAGTCGGCCCGTTCGATTTCCCGGAGCCGCTTATATGCTCGCTCGTGTGCCGACTGACGCCGCTCTTCGGGAGTCATCTCCGGTTCTTCTTCAGTTTCCCGACGACGCCACCAGAACCATCCCAGGATCCCCGCAATGAGTAATCCAGATCCAATTCCGATCCAGAGCCATGGAATCCGGGCTGGCAGATCCATCAAGGGCTTAATATCCCGGAGTTCCTGAGCATCGGGTGGAACGGTGGAGTAAATCATGATTTCTTGGGTTGCGGATTCCAGCGAAATGGGGGCCGCGCCCGTATCCGGGGGTTGTACGCTGACTTTTATGGAAGGAATAGTGTACCTGCCGGTATCATATACCGCCAGAGAATAAGTAATGTCTGTCGTGGTTTTACCGGGATTCGTCTCAATATCCCGAACGGAGAATTCTCCCAGCGTCTGAATATCTTGCGGGAGGGAAACTTGCGCACCTTCCGGATGCTCCACAGATAACTCCAGATGAAAGAGGTCTCCGATGAGTCCTGCAGTGGTGTCGACGGTCGTAGTCATTCGGACCTGCGCGCCTGAGGTCAGCGGCAGAAGAAGTACGAATGCCGTAAGAATTACGAACCTGTATTTAAATTTAATTGTTCGGAATTTTTTCATATTCCAATGAAATAGTATTGAGTACTACGTACCATACAATTTCGGGGTTAGAATTACGCACTACATAATACTCAATTCTTCCTTTTCCTTTTCCTCATTTCTCCATCCAGCAAGAAACCAACATGCTTTTCAATCCCACCCCTTATACCTCATACCCTATACCTGGTGTTATTGCATCCGGCGTTCACGCATCTTAAAGAATTTCATCACCGGTTCCACATAGGACTCGGCCGTATTAATCCGGACTGTATCCAGGCTCATAGAGGTAAAAAGTTTATTCAGCGATTCCCGCCGGTTTTGCATGGCAGAAACAAACAACGTCCGCAGTTCCCGATCGCTGGTATCCACAACCATCTCTTCGCCGGTTTCCGGATCACGTACCCGAAGGAGTCCCACATCAGGTAATGCTTCTTCCTTGGGGTCAACCAACCAAAAGCCGATCATATCGTGCTTTTTCCCGGCAACCCGGAGCGGCTGTTCGAAACCTTTATCCCAAAAATCGCTGATCAGGAATGCGACAGAACGGCGCCGCTGGACGTTGAGCAAATACTCCACTGCCCGGGAGATATCGGTCCCGGTGGATTCCGGCTCAAATGCCAGAATTTCTCTGATAAGTCTCAGGATGTGTGTCCGCCCTTTTCTCGGGGGGACATACTTTTCGATCTGGTCGGTAAACATTATGAGCCCGACCTTATCGTTATTTTTAATGGCGGCAAAAGAAAGTAAGGCAGCCAATTCCGCGGCGATCTCTATTTTCATCTGTTCCACGGAGCCAAAGGCTTCGGACGCGCTGGCATCCACCAGCAGCATCACGGTCAGTTCCCGTTCCTCTTCGAATACCTTCACATATGGCCGTTGATTCCGGGCCGTGACGTTCCAGTCGATGGATCGAATATCGTCGCCAAACTGATACTCCCGGACCTCGGCGAACTCCATCCCCCGGCCCTTAAAGACGCTGTGGTATTCGCCACTGAAGACATCGTTAACGAGATGCCGTGTTCTTATCTCAATCCGGCGAACCTTGCGGAGTACTTCTTTGGAAATCACGTTAGTCTCGACTCACCCGTTCCACACGTTCACTGATTCATCGTAATGTAATTTGGTTTAATGCCGTTTTGGGCATTTCATGATTAATTCGAAATCGTTTACTATGGTACTTCTACCTCGGCGAAGATCTGATTAATCACATCTTCCGAGGTGATTTCCTCTGCCTCTGCCTCATAAGTCACAATTACCCGGTGGCGCAATACATCCATACCGATAGCGCGGATATCATCCGGGGTAACGTATCCCCGGTTGCGCAGAAATGCATGTGCCTTTGCGGCCAGCGCCAGATAAATAGAGGCGCGCGGCGAACCGCCGTACTGGATCAGCGGAGTAAGTTCGTCGATTTCGTATTCGCCCGGATTCCTGGTGGCGAATACCAAATCTATGATATAATTCTCGATTTTTTCGTCCATATAGACGTTGTTGACCACATTCCGGGCCCGGATAATTTTCTCCGGCTCGATAACAGCTTCGATATCAGGCCTGGCTGTGGTGTGCGCCATCCGCCGAAGGATCTCCTTTTCCTCATCCTTGTTTGGATAGTCGACGGTAATCTTCAGCATAAACCGGTCGACCTGTGCCTCCGGTAGCGGATACGTTCCTTCCTGTTCTATAGGATTTTGCGTCGCCAATACCAGAAAAGGATCGTCCAGGGGGAATGTCTGTTCCCCGATAGTTACCTGGCGTTCCTGCATGGCCTCCAGGAGTGCACTCTGCACCTTTGCCGGTGACCGATTGATTTCATCTGCCAGGATAATATTGGCGAAAATCGGCCCCTTCTTGGTGGTAAACTCACCCTCTTTTTGATTATAAATCAGGGTACCAAGCAGATCGGCCGGTAAAAGATCCGGGGTAAACTGAATCCGCTGGAACCGGGTATCGATGGATTGAGACAGCGTGTTGACCGTTAATGTTTTGGCCAGCCCAGGTACGCCCTCCAGGAGGATATGTCCGTTCGTCAACAGAGCAATAAGTAATCGTTCCACCATATATTTCTGGCCAACAATCACCTTGCCTATTTCGTTGTACAGATCCTCTACAAAGGCGCTCTCACGTTGAATTTGTTCGTTTAGTTCTGCAATATCGTGTGTCATACCCGCAATCCGTCTCCGCTATTCCGATTCCATAGTTTGCTGCATGAATCCGAGATCGTCGACCTCGTCCAGATCTTTGCCCATATATTTCATTTCAAACCGAACGGCGTCAGCCAGTTCGTGGGTAGGATAGATTTCCAGGAACCGCTGGTACTCCGACTTTGCTTTTTCATAATTGTTGACATGATTCGCGTAGACATATCCGATCATAAACTGGGCTTTTGCTCCCCAGTTCGTGGTTCCATACTGTTCCGTCACCGTCTGATACGTCTGCAATGCCTTTGAGGTCCTTTTGAAATGATTGAGATGAAGGTCGGCCATTGTGAAGATCGTCTTTGCGCGCAGCGAATCAGGCGTATTTTCAAGGGCCAGTACTCGTTGGTATAAATCCATGGCCTCTTCGTATTTTTCCTGTTCTGTCAAATCCTTGGCATTATCCCACAGTTGTTGTGGCGTTTCACGCCCTCCGCAGGCAATAAAAACCGTCAAAAGCAGCGTTAACAGTACATACCGTTTAACCATTCAATCCTCCTGTTTTTCCAAATGGAAAATTTTACAAAGGTTTGTAATATAGTGAACCTCTCTTGATGTCACAACCGTCATCCGGCCTGTCTTCAGTTACAATCCCCGCATCAAATGCATTTAATGCTAACAGTCTATTCGAGTTCCTTAACTTCTTCAAATTCGGCATTGATTGTATCGGCCGATTCTCCAGGAGATCCGGAATCCTGCTTTTGAAACACAAAGGCATCGCCATCCCAGTGAATTACTATGGAGTCGCCGGGATGGATCTCATCCGCGAGTACTTCGGTCGCCAATTTATCGATAATTTCCTTCTGCAGGACGCGCTTAATCGGCCGGGCGCCAAACGACGGATCGTAGCCCAGATCTGCTATCCGTTCGACTACTTCTTCGGAGAGTTCTGCCCGGATGTTCATATTTTTTATCCGCTGGCGCAGCCGGCCAAACTGTAATCGCACAATCTCTGTGATGTCGGATTTTGATAACGGTTCAAACACGATCACGTCGTCAATCCGATTCAGGAATTCCGGCCGGACGTTCTGCTTCAGTTGCTTCAGCACTTCTTCCCGCATCTCTTCATAGATAAGCTCCCGATTGTCCTCGGTCATGGCGTCCATTTTCTGCATGATGAACTGGGATCCGAGGTTGGACGTCATGATAATTATCGTATTCCGGAAGTTTACCGTTTTGCCCTGATTGTCCGTCAGCCGGCCGTCATCGAGTACCTGTAACAACATATTGAATACATCGGGATGCGCTTTTTCGATTTCATCCAGCAATACCACGGAATACGGCTTCCGCCGAACGGCTTCGGTCAGCTGTCCCCCTTCGTCATAGCCAACGTATCCCGGAGGCGCACCAACCAGTCGTGCGACCGAGTGCTTTTCCATGTATTCGGACATATCGAGCCGGACCATGGCGTGTTCGTCATCAAACAGAAATTCGGCCAGAGATTTCGCCAGTTCGGTTTTCCCCACGCCTGTGGATCCGATAAAAATAAATGTCCCGATAGGGCGGTTCTCGTCCTGCAACCCGGCCCGGGCCCGACGAATCGCATTGGACACGGACTGAATAGCTTCGTCCTGCCCCACCAGCCGGCGGTGCAGCCGTTCTTCCATTTTCAGCAATTTTTCGCGCTCGGATTCCATCATGCGGGTCACGGGAATTCCGGTCCATTTTGATACGATCTCAGCAATATCTTCGGAAGTCACTTCTTCTTTCAGCAGCGTTTCGCCGCTCTCGCGGAGTTCATCCAGCTCCCTGGTCTTCTGCTCCAGTGACTCCTTCAGTTCAACTAATCTCCCGTGTTGGAGCTCGGCTGCTTTTTCCCAGTCACCCTCTCTGGTGGCGCGTTCTGCTGCCATTTTGGTCTCATCGATAATTTTTTTCAGTCGCTGGACGTCCTCAATTATTTCCTTTTCGTGGCTCCATTGTGCCCGGAGCTCATCGGACTGTTCTCTCAGATCTGCCATCTCCTGCTGCACCTGCTCCAGGCGTTTTTTCGCCCCGGTTGACTCTTCTTTCCGCAGTGCGCGAGTCTCTACTTCCAGCTGGCGAATCCGCCGTTCCACTTCGTCCAGTTCCGCAGGAAGGCTGTCGATTTCGCTTCGGAGCTTACTTCCGGCTTCGTCAATCAAATCAATTGCTTTATCCGGCAGAAACCGCTCGGTAAGGTACCGGTCGGATAATTCGGCCGCGGCTATAATCGATTCATCCAGGATGCGAACACCGTGGTGCACCTCGTATTTATCCTTCAGGCCACGCAGAATTGAGACGGTATCTTCGACCGACGGTTCAGAAATAGTGATTGGCTGAAATCGTCGTTCCAGGGCAGCATCCTTCTCAATATGTTTCCGGTATTCGTCGATAGTCGTTGCGCCGATGGCCCTGAGTTCACCCCGAGCGAGCTGCGGCTTCAACAGGTTAGATGCGTCCACGGCGCCTTCCGCGGCGCCTGCCCCAACCACCGTATGCAATTCATCGATGAAGAGGATAATCTCACCATCCGACTCGCTCACTTCTTTCAGCACTGCCTTCAGGCGATCTTCAAACTCACCCCGGAATTTCGCACCGGCGATCAGGGCGCCCATATCCAGTGCCACAATGCGCTTGTTCTGCATATTTGTCGGGACGTCGCCCTCAACAACGCGCTGCGCAATTCCCTCCGCAATGGCGGTTTTTCCGACGCCGGGCTCTCCGATGAGCACCGGGTTATTCTTCTTCCGTCGTGACAGCACCTGGAGAACCCGGCGAATCTCTTCGTCTCTGCCAATAATTGGATCAAGTTTTCCACGCCGTGCGAGATCATTCAGATCCTTACCGAAACGCTTCAGGGACTCGTATTTATCCTCAGGAGACTGGTCAGTCACCCGTTGCCCACCCCGGATATCTTTGAGGGCTTTGAGAATGGCATCTTCCGTCACCCCTTGTTGTTTCAGATATTGAGCGACCTTACTTTTGCTGGCCGAAATGGTGCCATATAATACATGCTCGTTACTGATATATTCATCATTGAGCTGCCGGGCCTGTTTTTGGGCAGTATCAAACACCTGGTTCAGGTCATTGGAGAGGCGCGCTTGCCCGATACCACCCCCGTGTTGTTTCGGCAAACCATCGATTTCACTTCGGGCTTCTTTTTGAACGGCATTGCTATCAATGCCAATTTTCTGCAATAGTGAACCTATAACACTTTCGCTCTGACTGAGAACAAAATCGAGATAGTGACCGATTTGTATCTCAGGGTTCCCTCGTTCTTCAGCGCGTTCGACCGCACCTTTCAGCGCTTCCTGAACCTTTAATGTCATATTGTCAAACGATATCATCGTAAATCATCTCCATTAGAACGCATATTGCAATCCCAGGTTAATATTCCAGAGATCGTCACGGTAAATTCTGCCGGTTTCTTCATCCCTGTGTGCCCTGGGATTCAGTTTCCTTCCAAAGTCTATCCGTGCCGGCCCTAAAGGAGTTGCAAAGGTTATTCCAATGCCGACGGTATGCCGCAATGACAGGATATCCAGGTTAGAATAGTCAGTCCATAACTGTCCTGCATCCAGGAACAATTCGCCACCAAATTGCCAGAAGAGCGGGAACCGGTATTCCAGATTAAATACTGTCTTGACCCGCTTTCCCTGGGGAACCCAAACCGAGTCAGTCTGATTATAGCGAACAGCCAGCATATCAGTCTGGAAACCCCGGACACTGGTAGCTCCGCCCAGTCGAAATAATTCATCATCAGGGATTACGGGATCATTCGGGTTATATTTATGGAGGCTGCCAATATTAATGCGTCCGGCAAGCGTCCCATTAAAATAGCTCTCCCAATACTTACTGAGAGATACTTCAACCTTATAAAAATCTGCTGTTCCCCCTAGAATACCACCGAACAATTTCGGTTCAACCTGAATTACGAACCCCTGCTTCGGATACAGAAAGTTATCCCTCGCATCTCTGCGGTATAGAAACTCAAGGCTTCGTTCCTGGCGATCCTGATACCGTAGCAGTTCTTCCGCGCTCTCCGATGGAACATCCATTAGTGTCACCTGCTGCCAGGTAAGAGTTGAACGCAACGTTAACCGTCTGCGCCGAGTATGCAGGAATGTAAGATCAGTTCCCCATTCTCGTTTTGGATTTCCCGTGATATCGTATGTCCGCAGCTCATAGAAGAAACGGAGGGTGGTTGGTACCCTGAATTTCCAGAGCCACGGCTCAGTATAACTGATTGAAGCGTCTGGCCAGGGGTTCAGGTTAATTAGGTCAAACAGCAAACCGGTGGACGCCTGCAGGCGTCTTCCCGATGAGACAAGATTCCGATTCATCCATTCCAAAGAAGACTCTAGCCCGGTCGTCGGTTCGGCGCTTGGGGTAATTTCATATTGTCCTAGTCCAAAATCAAAACGGACTGTATGAAAATCCTGCTCTCGCAGAGTCACCTGCAGGTCCACTCGCTCTGAATCGACAGTACTCGGAACCGGCCGAATATTTACATCAGCGAATAATCCCGTTTCAAAAATCCGACGCTGACTTTCTTCAATCTCTTCGCCACTATACCGGTCTCCGTTCACCAGGGTCAGTTCGCGTCGGACGACGTCCGGCTTTACTCCGGAGAGCCCGTTAATCCGAATATCTTCGACATAGACGGTCTGGTTTTCCTCAATGACAATCGTGGCGAATACATTCGTACCTTCGGCATCGATGCGGTACTGGATATCGGCAAACGGCTTCCCGGTATTTTCATATGCTTGCTGTACCTGTTCGATAGATTCCTGAAAGAGATAGGGGTTATACGGAGCCCCCGTATCCAGGTCGCTGAAATAACTATAAACCTGCTGATCCGAGAGTGCCAAATTCCCACGGATATCAATTTTTCTAAGAAAAAATCGCTGCCCTTCCTGAATGGAGAGGAATACCTCCACCCGGCGGTTCCCCTTCACATAGAAAGAATCCCGTACCGCCACATTGATAAATCCGCGTTCTTTATAGAACGACTCCAGTGTTATGACATCCAACCGGAGAACCCGTTTATTAAACTCCGCTCCCATACCAAGCGTCGTGACTTTTCCGGTATGGAGATTTAACTTGTCCTTGAGTTCCTCCGAATCATATGTCTCATTTCCGGAGAGCGTCAAACTTTGCACCCGGTAAGTTGAAGTCGGGAGGATCTGCTGGGCATACCCGTGATTCAGGTGAAACAGATACGCACAGAAAAACAATAATATCCACAGGGTACGGAATCGCACGGGAATATTAATAATTGTATTTTAACCGGTATTTGAAATGATACAACCCTTCTTCATCAACTTCCCCCAAAAGAGACATATATCGGTTTAATTGATATTCAAGCCCAACTGTATTGGTGGGATTTTCTGCAAAAAATCCCCGGCCGTATGTAAAATACAAGTTTGGTGCTACCCGCCGCCCCATTGTAATAGTGACATTTTCCAGGTTTTGGAGCCCCTGGCCTTCGGCTTCCACATCAAAGGTTTCCAGACCGATAAGCTGGCTGCCATAGTTTTCTAATTGCTGCTCCAGATAACTGGTAAAAATGGATTGCCCGAGGGCTTGTGTGTTTATCCCTTCCTCAATTCTTTCGTTAAAGGTGAGTATTTCTAATATTTCCTGTTCGGTATATCGCTGTCCCTCACCCGGAGTCTCCAAATTAATAGACGGATTATCCAGTTCCCCGGAGAGTGTCAGTTGCACTTCCACTTGATCTTCGATTTCCGTAGTTGCCACAATATTTAATCGCGGATTAAACTCCACGGGGTCAAAATAGATCTGCCCTTCCTGGATTGTAAATGTGTCGTCATAATAATAGTATTTCCCGCGAATAACGTTAAGTTGGCCGGAAAAATTCACGGGTTCGTCGCCATGCCGGACAATCCAGATATCGCCTTCAAATTCGGCGCTGACCTGATCGTTTCTGATATAGAAATTGCCGGGAAAAGTCGTATGAAGATTATACTCGACGTACCGCCCCTCACCTCTGTTCGGTGCTATTTCCTGTGGAATATTATTCCCGGAGAAACTCATTCGTAATACGACTTCTTCCGGTTGCAAATCACCGGCAATGACCAGGGAATCCCGGCCAGTTAGTGTCATATCGGCACCTGTTATTCCTTCAATTTCTCCAAGGAGGGTCCGGATATATATATCTTCTCCTTTGATCCGGAGATTTAACCCGGGCTGAAAAAAATGAGCGAAATCCAGCGATCCATTAACAGCCAGGTTAGGCTTTCGCTGCGCTACTTCCCGATCGAACAGGTTACTCACCCAATGTCGGAACCGTTGAAAGACCCCTTCAATGATCTCCCGATCTTGCGGCGAATGCATCTTTGCGGTAAAATCCCGGAGTTGCATCCTGTTATTGCGCAAGATCCCGCGTCCGGATATACCGGTAATTTCATTTTCCAGTGTCGCCACCTCAACGGTCGAACTGTCAATAGTTATCTGTCCATTCCGTTCCGGATTATTCGGTGTCCCGGATACCAACAGATCCAGGGTAAACACGCCTGTTACGGCATCGACTTTCCCCATATATTTACTTAAGAATTGTAATTGGGGCGTTTCCGCATGGAATTTAAGATCCATGGGATCGTCCCGGCGCAATTCAATGACCGGAGTATACAGATCGATTGTTAGAGGCAAAGTCCCACTTCCCTGGTATATGCCACCTTCCCGTGTTTCCTCAAGATAAAGTCGCGTAAACTCCATCGTGCCGGAATCATATCCACCGCTGGCTTCAAGGTGATAACCCTCGATTCGGTCAAAGACCGGGTGCTGGACCGACAGGTCAAACGTGATATTCGGATCCGCGGTAATCCCATCCAGGTTTATTGTACCTGAAACTAATCCCGACATAGACTGATTAATATCTATAAACTGGGTATAATCCTCCAGATATATACCTTCCAGATCTAATTTGGAGGAGAATTGTAAATTTTTTGTGAAGTCAATGGTATCCCCCTTTACCATTCCAATAATATCAATGGGCATTTGCCCCGTGAAAGATATCGCCCCCTCTTCGTGCGTCTGGATTTTTCCGTTGTTTACGGTTAGTACTTGATCTTCGTACTCGATTTCCGCGCCAATTCTCTGGTAATGCAGATCTCGCCACACGACGTTTGCTATTTCCAGATCACTGTATATCACCTGTCGCTCTCCGGCCCCGGCATAGGTAAAAGAGCCATTGAGCACTCCTGTCACTGGAAGCGGATCCTGCAAGAGTTGATTCAACGGTCCGTAATCGATATTGGTAAATTCGGCGTGGGTCCGCAGGGAATCACCGGACCGTACGTTTCCGGTAAACGTAACCAATCCGTCATTTACACCAATAACCCCCTGGGAAATTGCGAGCCGATTATTTTCAATTTGGAAAGGAAGAGGCGTTCTATTGTGTATAAAGGTATTCCGGTAGCGTAGCTCCAGTTTATTGACCTCACCACGCAGTGCCTCAGAGATACCACCCGTGATATAGAGATGGTCATCTCCATCCGAGAGTTCAAAGTTTCGGATCACAACGGAATCGTCCTGACTTATCGCTGACAAGTTTCCGTAGGCAACCTCTTTCCCCCAGGCATTTCCTTCCCGGGCCTCGACAAACATCTCACCATCCCTGCGGCGCTGGATATCATCCAGTTGGATGTACGCGGCAATGGTATCAAAATGGAATTCCCGGAATCCGAAGTTCCGGAGCTGTAGTCGACCGTCGATCGAGGTGGTATCAATGGTGCCATCGATAGAAAAATTCCCGTTTGCCTCCCCATAGATCACCGGCAAATTCAAACTCTTGGCCAAATAATCAAAACGATCTGTCGAGACATCGATTTCCAGGTTAAGCTCGCCATTTAGTGCATACCATCCATGGAGAAGCCATTCTGCTGTTTTATAGCCCACGGAAAGGCTGTCCACAAAGCGCAGGGTGTCATTGGATAATGCTAGCCTTCCTTCCAGATTTGAGATGGTATAATTTTTAACACTTGAAGAAGTGAGTCGTATGTTACTATACAATGCAGGATCGGTTAATGAGCCGGCCTCCTCCCTAAGGTCAAATACGCCGGAAATATCGGTTGTTGGTAAATCCTGTCGAAACGATTGGAGATTAAGATGTTCCGCCTGCACCTCCGCATTACCCCCTGAGTCAAAATTGTATTGACCGGCAAATTGAAGGCTCCCATCTCCTATATTCAGGGTACCTGCCGGAACAGATATAGCCTGGTTTGTTACGGTAAAATCAAAAAATCCGCTGGCAGGTGTACTTGCATTCAGGTTCCCGTCAAATTCCGTCGTAATATCGAATTCGGTGAAATCAGTATCGAGTCGGCCTTTTATATCCCACTCGTCATTGCTGAGATAGGTAATGCCAAATTGAGGCAGGATTGATCCCAATGACAGATTTGAGGTTTGGTAATTCAATTCCAGGTGGGTTTCGGGGTCCAAATCCAGTTGCCCATTGAGCAGCACAAAGGCCGAATCATACATAAATTCGACGTTATTAAACTGGATTGAATCCGGATATTGATGGATTAAAAATTTAATACTCCGCAGCTGTTGCGCCGGGCGGATTGCCTCTATGGAGCTAAAGTCACCGGTTATCGCGAGGGCTTCATCATCCTGATCGATATGCATTTTCCCGGTGATTTTACTCACGTTCACCTGCTGGCTGCCTGTCCCATAGACAAATTGTCCCTCATTAATACTCAGACGCTCAATAGTAAAGGGTTGTCGCTGCGTCGCTTGCCCGAGATCCCCGGATGCAACCTGCTGAGTCAACAGATCCAAGCCCTCGTTATAGTAAACCACCGGTTGATCAATATGGACGGCATCAATGGCAAATTCGCCAATAATTACCTTCCAGAGCGAGTACCGGAGCGTCAGACTGTTGGCAGTGAAAAGAACACTATCCTGGACCGTGGTTACGGAGACGTTATCACCGGACAATTGATTGAGGATGTTTCCCGTCAGCCGTTCCGCCTGAATTTCCAATTTATACCGGGTCTCGAGTTGGGAATTAAAGTAGGATAACAGTTGGTTCGTCCACAATGTCGGCCGCATAATAATTAACATTGCGAATACAAATATCGCAAAAAGAACGAATGTGATGAATAAAAGTCTGCGTTTCATGCGTCGATTCAGTCTATATTCAATCGAATTAACGTATAATAGGAAACATCAACAGATGAATCTAATGATAATTTTCGCGCTTGAATAAAAAAAAGCGGCGGAAATATCTTCCGCCGCCTTTCCATTGTACTCCGTTGTGTTACCTGTGGTTTAACCGAGGAAGTTCCTACTTCTCCTCGTCGTCCACCACTTCAAAGTCCGCATCTTCGATTTCGGAATCGTCCGTCTGCTGCTCACCGTTGGCGCTGGTTTCAGTAGACTCCTGGGCCCCCGGCTGTGCTCCGGCTCCGGGCTGCTGGGCCTTTGCCTGATCGTACATACCGCTGGAGATTTCACTCCAGGTTTCGTTGAGCTCTTCAGTGGCTTCCTTAATTTTATCCAGATCGTCACTGTCTTTGACTTCTGCGAGGCGATCTTTGGCGTCTTCCAGTTTGGATTTGTCATCTTCGGACAGTTGGTCGTCGAACTCTTTAATGTTTTTCTCGGTCTGATACACCAGATTGTCCGCCTGGTTTTTCGCCTCAATGAGTTCGCGCCGCTTCTTATCTTCCTCTGCATGCTGCTTGGCGTCCTGAACCATATCTTCGATTTCGTCCTCATCCAGTCCGCTGGAGGCTTCAATCCGGATACTTTGCTCCTTACCGGTCGCCTTATCTTTAGCGGAGACGTTCATTATGCCGTTGGCGTCAATATCAAAGGTCACCTCAATCTGAGGGGTACCACGCGGCGCCGGCGGGATGCCATCCAGATGGAACCGTCCGATAGTCTTGTTATCACGCGCCATTTCGCGCTCGCCCTGCAACACGTGGATTTCCACAGATGTCTGGTTATCTGCAGCAGTTGAAAAAATTTCCTGTGCCTTGGTCGGAATAGTCGTATTCCGTTCGATGAGTTTCGTGAAAACACCACCAAGCGTCTCGATACCGAGGCTTAATGGCGTGACATCGAGCAGCAGTACATCTTCGACCTCGCCGCCAAGGACTCCGCCCTGAATTGCAGCACCAATCGCCACAACTTCATCGGGGTTCACACCTTTATGCGGTTCTTTTCCAAAGATTTCCTGGACGATCTCCTGGACCGCCGGGATTCGGGTCGATCCACCGACTAATATGACATCATCGACGTCGCTGGCGCTCAATCCGGCATCGCTCAGAGCATCCTGACACGGCTTTCTGGTCCGTTCGACCAGATCTTCGACTAACTGCTCGAATTTCGCGCGTGTGAGTTCCAGATTCAGATGTTTTGGACCGGAGTTGTCAGCGGTAATAAACGGCAGATTAATCTCCGTCTTCATGGTGCCAGAAAGTTCAATCTTTGCTTTTTCTGCCGCCTCCTTCAGACGCTGAAGCGCCATGGGATCTTTGGTCAGATCCACACCTTCGTCTTTCTTGAATTCCTGGGTAATCCAGTTGATGACGCGCTGGTCAAAATCATCGCCACCTAGGTGAGTGTCACCATTGGTACTCTTCACTTCGTAGACACCGTCGCCCAGTTCCAGGATGGAGATATCGAACGTTCCGCCACCCAGGTCAAAAACGGCGATCTTTTCGTCGTCTTTCTTATCCATACCGTATGCCAGTGAGGCGGCTGTCGGCTCATTGATAATACGTTTGACATTCAGACCTGCGATCTTTCCGGCATCTTTGGTGGCCTGGCGCTGCGAATCGTTGAAGTAGGCCGGGACAGTAATCACGGCATCCGTGACCTTGTCACCGAGATAATCTTCCGCAGTCTGCTTCATTTTCTGAAGCACCATCGCCGAAATTTCCTGGGGTGTATATGACTTATCATCAATTTCGACCTGGGCCAGGTTATTTTCGCCCTTTACGACCTTATAGGCGACTTCCTTAATTTCTTCGCTGACCTCATTGTATTTCCGGCCCATGAACCGCTTAATCGAGCTCACGGTTTTATCGGGGTTCGTCACGGCCTGACGTTTTGCAGCCTGACCGATCAACCGCTCACCATCTTTGGTAAAACCGACCACAGATGGTGTCGTCCGGTTCCCTTCAGCATTTTGTATTACCTTGGGTTCACCACCTTCCATAACTGAAACACATGAATTGGTGGTCCCTAAATCAATTCCAATAATTTTTCCCATAGTTCATTTACCTCCTCTTGCCTCTCAAAAATTTTTTTCTCATTACTGTTAATGCAACTTACAAGGACTATACCAATTCAATTCAGGAAGCCGGAGTATAACAATCTGGCAGAATTTTGGGAGAGGAACCGGCGAATGTGTCAGTTCATGACACAAACGCAGAGAAATAAAAAAGCCCTGCCACCTTGACGATGGCAGGGCAATACCTTGAATCCTGATGAAATGACGTAATCAGTTCATCAGATTTTTATCTTCGGCAATCTTTTCAGCGTCAAAAGATCCCTGGGTGAATACAAGTTCACCGTCTTCCTCATCAACCTTGATGGTGCCGTGATCGCTCAGTTCACCCTTCAGAATCCGCTCGGCGATGGGATCTTCGATGTGGCGCTGGATTTCCCGCCGCAACGGTCTGGCGCCGTAATCGTAATTGTACCCCTTGCCGATGAGGAATTCCTTGGCATCTTCGGACAACTGGACGTCGAAGTTATTCGACTGGGTGTTGTGCCGGATTTCTTCCACGAGATTATCCACAATCTTCAGCAGATCTTCCCTTGAAAGCGGCCGGAAAATAATCGTATCGTCCAGCCGGTTCAGAAATTCCGGATTGAACATCTTCTTGACCTCTTCGTTCACCTTGGTCTTCATCGAATCGTAGACCGATTCTTCGTCCGATCCTCCGAATCCGAAGGTCTGGTGTTGCAGGCGACTCGTCCCCACATTGGAGGTCATAATGATCACGGTGTTCTTAAAGTCGACCTTTCGTCCGAGACTATCGGTCAGGACACCATCTTCCAGAATCTGTAGCAGGATATTGAAGACATCCCGGTGTGCTTTCTCGATTTCATCGAGCAGCACAACCGCATATGGATTCCGGCGTACCCGCTCCGTGAGTTCACCGCCTTCTTCGTATCCGACGTATCCCGGAGGGGCACCGACCAGTCTTGACACGGCAAACTTTTCCATGTATTCGGACATATCGATTTTGATCAGGGCTTCATCACTGTCGAACATGTACTTGGCCAGTTGTTTGGCTGTCTCGGTTTTTCCGACACCGGTCGGTCCAAGGAACAGGAACGATCCGATGGGACGGCGCGGATTCTTCAATCCGGCACGGGCCCGCTGGATTGCCTTGGTCAATTTTTCAAGCACCTGATCCTGACCGATAATATGTTCTTTCAACATGTCCGTCATTTTCAGAAGCCGCTGGGATTCGGACTCGGCCACCTTGTTCACCGGAATTCCGGTCATTATGGAGACCACGTCCGCAATATCGTCTTCAGAGACTTCAACGATATTTTCCTGTTCCGCCTCTTCCCAACGTTTTCGGGCGTCTTCCAGATCATCCCGGAGCCGCCGTTCCCGATCACGGTACTCGGCCGCTTCCTCGAACTGCTGCGCCTTGACGACTTCTTCCTTCTCTTTGCGAACATCCTCAATCTGCTGCTCAAGCTCCAGGATTTCGTCCGGCACAACGATATTTTTCAGGTGAATTCTCGAACCGGCTTCGTCCATCACATCAATGGCCTTGTCCGGCAAGAACTTATCCGAAATATACCGATGACTCAGTTGGACCGACGCCCGGATCGCTTCATCCGTATAATTTACGCCATGGTGCTCCTGGTACCGGTCCTTCAGCCCATGGAGAATGTCCACCGTTTCCGTTACTGATGGCGGATTCACCACGATCTTCTGGAACCGGCGTTCAAGCGCGCCATCTTTTTCAATATATTTCCGATATTCATCCATTGTGGTGGCACCGATACACTGAATCTCTCCCCGGGCCAGCGCTGGTTTAAACATGTTTGACGCATCCAGCGAACCTGATGCGCCGCCGGCGCCCACGATGGTATGCAGTTCATCGATGAAGAGGATGATCTCTCCTTTCGATTCCTGGAGTTCGGACATTATGGCTTTCATCCGCTCCTCGAACTGCCCCCGGTATTTCGTCCCGGCAACAATGGCAGCCAGGTCTAACGAAATAATTCGTTTATTGTAGAGTACCCGGGAGACATGATGCTCCACAATCCGCATTGCAAGCCCTTCGGCAATCGCCGTCTTCCCGACCCCCGGTTCCCCAATGAGGACCGGATTGTTTTTCTTTCTTCGTGATAATATTTGTGCGACCCGTTCAATCTCATTCTCACGCCCGATTACCGGATCCAGTTCATCATTCTGGGCTAAATCCGTTATGTCGGTTCCGAAATGATCCAGCGCAGGCGTTTTGGATTTTTTCTTTTTGGAGCCGCTTCCGCTGCTGCTTGTGAATTGTTTTCCTTCCATATGATCTTCCAACTCATTTCTTATCGTTTCGTAGTTGACACCAAAGTTCAGTAGTACTTCTGCTGCAACTCCCGTTTCTTCACCGAGAATTGCCAAGAGGAGATGTTCCCCCCCTACCGTATCCATATTAAAGTAATGCGCTTCCTCACGTGTTTGTTTCAAAATTCTTTCCGCACGCTTTGTGAGTGGAAGATGCCCAAGCGTGATAGTACTGGTGGAAGTCTGAACCGCTTGCTGCAGTGCAACACGTAATTCTTCCAGTTCGACCCCCAGTGAAATCAGAAGCTGTGCGGGACTGCTGTCTTCATCTCTGAGAAGTCCCAGTAGCAGGTGCTCGGAGCCGATGTAATTATGCCCCAGGCGGATAGCTTCCTCCTTGGCATACTGTATCACCAGTTGAACCTGTTTTGAAAAATTATTCTTCATGGCCCCGTTGTGCTGGTCCTCTGATTTCAAAATCAATATAAAAACGTGGTGCTCGACGATCAACGCAAACTTACTTCACCGAAATCATGATGTGATTGTAGTCTCACGGACAGCGCCATTTTCCAGGAGCAGGATCCGGTCCGCTCGTTGAGAGATCTCCTCGTCGTGGGTTGCAATCAGGAAGGTTTGGTTTTCCTCATGGGCAAAACTTATAAGGGCTTCAAGGAGACGGGCTCCGGTTTTCCTGTCCAGATTTCCCGTCGGTTCATCCGCCAATACCAGCGCCGGCTTGTTCATCAGTGCCCGGCCTAAAGCCACCCGCTGTTTTTCCCCGCCGGACAGTTCGTGGGGATAATGATGCAATCGCCCGGAGAGGCCGAATTTCCCAAGTAAATCTCTGGCATATTCCTGTTGTATTTTGGTCGGCGATTGTTGGATAATCCCTGGAATGAGGACATTCTCCTCCGCAGTAAATTCCGGAAGCAGATGATGGAACTGAAACACAAATCCCAGCGATCGATTACGCACCCGCGCCAGTTCGTTCCGTGACATATCCGCCAAATTTTTATCCTGAAGAAAGATGTTACCAGAAGTCGGCACATCCAGGGCCCCGATGAGATTTAAAAGCGTCGTCTTTCCAACACCGCTGGGGCCCATCAGGGCAATAATCTCTCCGGGGGCAACTGAGAAATCCACGCCGGATAGCACTTCCAGCTCATTTGGGCCGGACATATACACTTTCCTGAGATTGACCACCTGTAAAAGCACAGATTTATCGGTCATATGAAATAGCCTCGATCGGTTGAAGTTCGGACGCCTGCTTTGCCGGATAAACCGCTGACACGACACTCAGCACAATTGATATCACAATCACGAGTGCAACATCAAGAGGCTTCAGTAAAACGGGAACGGCATCAATAAAATAGACATCACCGGGAAGCGGAACTACTCCGGTAAATTCCTGGATGAGCACGAGTGCAATTCCTACTACCACGCCCACTGCCGTACCAATACTTCCCACGTACCATCCCTGGCGCAAGAATATTCGTCGCACCGAGACATCGCTTGCTCCGAGCGTTTTCAGTATCCCGATATCCCGTATCTTCTCCAGCACCAACATCACCAGCGAACTAATGAGGTTAAACGTTGCTACAAGAATAATTAACGTTAACACAATCAGACTGCCCCACTTTTCCATACGCATGGCGCCGTAGAGAGTTTGATGCCGTTCATACCAGGTAGATGTCATTACCGAATCGTCTCCGACTTCGCTTTTTATCAGGGCTGCTTTTTCCCCGGCGGACTCAAAATCCGACAGAAAATATTCCACGCCGGTATAATTGTCATCAAATCGAAACAATGACTGACCTGCCGCGATATTAGTAAAAACATAGGTTTGATCGTATTGAAACAGTTCCGCACGAAAAATACCGGTGACTTCAGCCTGTACAACCGGCGGAGTATAAAACGGCCCGGACATCTCCAGTGGGCTGATCATGGCCACTGTATCACCGACGGTCACACCGAGTTTATCGGAGAGCTGGAATCCCAGAACTGCACCGGGACTTTCTGCCGTGCCCAGATCAAATTCTCCACCTATGATTTCTGACCGCAGGGGGTACTGCTCGTTGGTTACCTGAAGCGATTTTATATAAACCACTTCGGTGCCGGATTCACTGGTAACCATTGCCTTGCGTTCGATGAGCGGTACCGTTTTCCGAATCCCTGAGTCATTCGCGGCAATCCCGGCAAGTTTGTCTACTGTCGCTTTCTTCATCGGAAATTGCTCTGATATGAGCGCCGGCTCGAATCGCATCATGCGTTCGGTAATCTCAGCACGGAATCCGTTCAGGATGGAGAGCGTCACAACGAGCGCAAAGCAGCCTATGGCGACTCCGACCACAGAAATCGTAGAGACCACGCTTATCAGGCGTTCTCCGGAGCGTCGGGATCGGAAATACCGCCACGCCACCTTTTTAATGAAGGCTTTGCTATTCATGGACAATGGCCTCCACCGGCTTTTTCTTTGCCGCCTGAAGCGCTGGGTAGACCGTTGCCAGCGTCGAGAGAATCAATGCAATTCCGTTAATGATTACGATATGCTCCCAATGAAATTCCACTGGCATGCTACTCATGAAATAGACATCTGCCGGAATATGGATAAGCGCGAATTCCTGTTGAAGCCAGCCCAGCCCAAGCCCAAGTCCGGTGCCAAGCACGGCACCCAGCAACCCTATTATGAGCCCATTCCAGACGAATATTCGCAATGTTTTTCCCCGGGAACTGCCCATCGCCTTCAGGATACCAATGTCCCTGTTCTTCTCCAGTACAATCATCATCAAGGTGCTGACAATATTGAAAACCGCCACAATTGCAATAAGTCCGAAGACTATAATAATTGGCATCTGCTGGCTTTGGAGCCATGCAAATAGACTGGCGTGGCGCTCATACCAGGTCACCGGATAGTACGGATACCCCAGGTCTTCCTGCAGTTTCACCGAAAATGGTTCAACCAGGTCCGAGTTGTGCAGCATCAGGAGCATGCCGTGTGCCTGATCCGGCAATTTAAACAGATCCTGGCCGGCTGCGAGGCTTGTATAGACGAACACGTCGTCGTAATCACTCATCCCGGTGTGGTAGATCGCGCCAAGCCGGAATTGTTTTGCCCGGGGATGGTTCCGGGGGCCGGGGATCCCGTCAATGCTGAACAGCGTAATTTTATCACCGATTTCCGTATCCAATTTCCGCGCCAGCCGGCGACTCACCACTAGCGATGGGAGACCTGAGACTTCAGTGAATTCAATGGAGCCCTCGGTGATATATTCGCCGACCCGCAGGAGCGAATTCAGTGCCGAGTCGGGCATGGCTTCCACCACCACACCATCAGTCCTGCTGCCTGCACGAATCATCGCCTCATGGGAGATGTATGGTGCAAACTGCTTAACCTCGGAAAAACTCTTGAGCTGGCTGGTCATATCGGGCAGATTCGACATAGCCGTCTTATGAAACAGTCGCAGTCTGATGTGGCCGTCGAAACCGATGATATTTTCTTCGAGAGTACTGCGAAACCCGGATAGAACACTTACGGTGAGTAACAACGCAGCAATTCCAATTGCCAATCCCGCGATGGAAATCCTGCTGATAGTCGATATAAATCCGAACCGGTGTCGGGAGATGAAATACCGCTTGGCGATGTACCAGGGGAATCCCACGGGCACTAGTCAGAGGTGCGCGGACGCATCTGCGGGAACAGGATTACATCTTTAATGGAATGTTGGTTTGTCAGAAGCATCACCAGCCTGTCAACGCCGATGCCGACTCCACCGGTCGGCGGCATGCCGACCTCCATGGCAGTGAGAAAATCCTCGTCCACCACCTGGGCTTCGTCGTCGCCTTCAGAGCGGAGTCTGGCCTGATCCTCCAGGCGCTCCCGCTGATCAATGGGATCATTCAGCTCAGAAAAGGCGTTGGAAACCTCCATTCCAGAGATTATCAGTTCAAACCTCTCCACTAGACGTTCGCTGCCATCCCGTTTGACTTTCGCCAGCGGCGAAACTGCCCGGGGGTGGTCGATAACGAAGGTTGGCTGAATCAGGTTCGGCTCCACCTTGTCACCAAAGATTCGATCCAGAATCTTGCCGTAATTCATGTCATCATCTACGTCAATTCCGTTCTCTTTGGCGAACCCGAACAGTTGATCCCGATCGAAATCGCTGATGTCTGTGCCCAAATATTCCTCAAACAGATCGAACATTTTCTTCCGCGCATACGGCGGACTTAAATCTATGGTATGCTCTCCAAAGATGACTTCAGTCTTACCGGTTTCGGAGGCCACCTCCCCGATGAGATTTTCCACCATCTCCATTTCGAAATTGTAATCCACGAACGCCTGATACCACTCCAGCATAGTAAACTCCGGATTGTGGTTCCTGTCCATCCCTTCGTTGCGGAAATCCTTGGCGATCTCGTACACTTTCTCAAATCCACCGACAATCAGGCGTTTCAGATAGAGTTCATCGGCAATGCGCAGATATAAGTCCGTATCCAGTGAATGATGGTGCGTCACGAACGGCCGGGCGGACGCGCCACCGTAGATGGGCTGCAATACCGGGGTTTCCACCTCAATGAATCCCCGGTCATCCATGAACCGGCGAATCTGCTTTATAATCGCGCTCCGGGTTTTGAAGATATCCTTCACTTCCGGATTCACGATGAGATCCAGATATCGCTGGCGATAGCGTTGCTCCTTATCCGAGAAGGCATCGTAAACCTCGTCGTCGGTCTCTTTCACCACCGGAATCGGCCGGATGCTCTTGTTGAGCACGGTGAGTTCCTCGGTGAAAATCGTGATTTCCCCGGTACGGGTCTTCATCACTTTCCCGGCCACACCAATCCAGTCGCCGATATCCAACAGTTTAAACGCTTCGTACATCTTTTCGCCGATATTATCCACCTTCACGTAAATCTGAATCTTCCCGGTAGAGTCCTGAATATGGGCAAAACTAGCTTTCCCCATCCGGCGAATGGCCATCAGCCGACCGGCCAGACGAACGTCAACGGTTTCCTCGTACTCCTCGTAATTCTCTACAATATCCTCTGCATAATGGGTGACATTATAATCGTAGGGATACGGATTAATGCCTAATTCCCGGAGCTGTTTCAGCTTCTCTGTGCGGGTTGCGATTAATTCTTCAAGCGTACTTGTGTTTTGTGTATTCTCAGCCACGAAAACTCCTTATTGCGGTTGTGCCATTGTATTCAACAGATAACCTCTCACAAATTCATCGATGTCGCCGTCCATGACGGCTTGGGTGTTGCCGGTCTCCACATCAGTGCGATGATCCTTGACTTTGCTATAGGGATGAAAAACGTATGACCGGATCTGATTTCCCCAGGAGATGTCTTTTTTATTTGCCTCCATTTCGTCCAGCTCGGCCTGAGCCTCTTCCCGCTTTTTCTGATAGAGTTTGGCCTTCAGCATTTTCATTGCGTTCGCCTTGTTTTTATGCTGGGAACGTTCGTTCTGGCACTGGACGACAATGCCGGTCGGCTCATGAGTAATCCGAACCGCCGAGTCGGTCTTGTTTACATGCTGGCCGCCGGCGCCGCTGGCGCGATAGGTGTCTATCCGGAGATCACCCTGCTCGATATCCACTTCGATTTCGTCATCCACTTCCGGATAGACGAACACGCTGGCAAATGAGGTATGCCGCCGGGAGTCAGAATCAAATGGTGAAATACGAACCAATCGGTGAATACCCGCCTCGGCTTTGGCGTAGCCGTAAGCAAAATTGCCGAGAATTTCCATGGAGACATTCTTCAGTCCGGCTTCTTCTCCGGGCTGATAGTCAATGACTTTATACTGCCATCCCTTGCGCTCAATCCAGCGAGTATACATGCGATACAGCATTGATGCCCAATCCTGCGATTCGGTGCCACCGGCCCCCGGATGAATGGTCATTATTGCATTATTGGCGTCATCTTCATCGCTGAGCATGGCTTGCAATTCGAGTTGTCCCAGCGCTGAGCGATACTTTTTCAGCAGCGATGCCAGTTCGCCTCCCAGCGATTCGTCGCCGGTCTCCTCCGCCAGTTCCAGCATTATTTCCAGTTCTTCTCTGGCACTGCGGACATTCTCCCATTGGTCCAATTGCTCATCGAACTGGCTAATCTTCTGGAGTGTCTGCTGTGCATTATGTTGATCATCCCAGAAATCAGGAGCTGTGGTCTCCTGCTGGAGGGCATTTTTCTGTTCCCGGAGCGAATCGATATCAAACACGTTCCGGAGGTGCTGAAATCGCTCCTCCAAATCCGTGAATTCACTCCGTATATCGTCATACATAAACTTTAACCCTGTTCAATTCTTTAAACTTTAAGTGTATTCAACCGGCGGGCTATTGTCAATGTAACCTATCTCCAACAAGCCGTAAATCCGGGGGCAATTCAGGTACATAAAAAACTCCGGAGTACCATGGTGGCGGTAACTCCGGAGTTCAGTAATCAGGGGTAACTGTCAGTCAGTCTTCAGTACTTTCCGTATCCAGAATATTCGTTTCCTTCATCGTGGAGAGTACCACATTAGACTCAACACTGTTGACCGATTTCCAGGATTTAATCTCGTTAATCAGGTCATTCAACGAGCTAATGCTGGAGACTCTCACTTTCAGCAGATGGGATGCGACCCCAGTAATCACATGGGATTCCAGAATATCGGCGGTGTTCGCCACCTTTTTTTCCAGATCTTTACTGACGGTGCCGTTTTCAATTCCCATGGTGATATACGCCGTAATACCCTTGTTTACTGCCTCGGGATTAACCACCGCTGTATAGCGTTCGATTATTCCACGCTCCAGCAGTTTGTTCATCCGTTCACTGACTGCCGGAGTTGACAACCCAACTTCTTTGGCAACATCCTGTCGCTTCATTCGTCCGTCTTTCTGCAGTAAAGTGAGTATTTTTCTGTTTATATCATCTAATTTCCGTGCCATAATTTCATTCCTCCGTTCCTGCTACGCGTTAAGTTAAATTCTTTATATGTTTATTCAATTGCTGCATCGCCGGCTTCTTTTGTCCGGATACGAATGGCTTCCTCAACTTCATAGATGAATATCTTTCCATCACCCACATTCCCGGTGGATGCCCGCTGCATAATAGTTTCCACAATCTCTTCGTACTGGCCATCGGTGGCAACCACTTCTATTTTCACCTTGGGGAGGAAATCTATATGATATTCGCTTCCCCGGTACAGTTCGGTCTGTCCACGCTGTCGTCCAAAACCTTTCACTTCACTCACCGTCATACCATGAATCCCGATTTCCGCCAGCGACTCCCGGACCTCATCCAGTTTGAACGGCTTGATGATCGCTTCGATCTTCTTCATTTCGTTTTTACCACTTTTCCCTTGTTTGCCCCTTATTACTTACCCGCGCAGGAAAAGTTTCGTCTTTCCGCTTTCCTGAATTAATATATTTCCGATTGGAGTAATGTAACTATTTAGTTTTCTAAGCACAACACCCAATCACAGAATAATTGTACGTTATTTCAGGGAAAGACTTAATCCGAGTCTATGGGTGTTTCCAAGATTATGACTCCCGAATGCGTACTCAATTGAGAGCGGAAAATCATAGAGGAGGGTGTGGAAGGAAAGGCCACCGGTTAATTGGTTTCTGGCGTGCCCGAGCTGGAGGCCCAGCACATCCCGGTATATAAATTCAATGCCGTATCCCGTACCCAGCTCATACCGGGTGGAACGGGTATAGACGAAATTCAATTGGCTCTCTTCCCAGGCGATAGGTTGTTCATACGAGGCGCTCCAAAGAATGGCCGGACGCATTACATCCTGGGATCGCGTATTCCACGAGACGGGCGTACCGGTGACGTCCTGAATCATCAAACCGTTGCCGAGCTTACCCATCCAATCTACGTCCAATAATTCACTGAGGCTGAACTTTATCGCAGCACTCACATCCAATCCTATCCCACTACCTTTTACCGTATGAATTTCCCGATTCAAGTACTTTACGTTCACACCAATAGGCGTCTCTACCGGCAGTTTAAAGTACCGGAACCCCAGATCTAAATCCCAGCGATACATCTGGGCCAGAGATATAAAAACCGCGTCCTCCCTGTCCTGAAATGTCCCGAGTCCGTTTTCCTGCAGTACCCGGGCGGAGTCCCGCTGTGCCAAAAGCGTTAAATTATTGAGATTCGGCCGAAGTGGGATGTCATCCACACTCAGCCGCAGCCAGTTGATACTCATCACCGTATTGACGGACACGGGGGCGGTTATCGCCAGTGTATTGAAATCAGCCAGGCCGAACTGCGAGATATACATCCCGCGGAACTCTGTCTCTGTCACATATGCCAGATTCGCCGGATTAGCCAGAAAGGCTGTCCCATCTTCCACCAAGACGCCACTTGCGTTACCCAGAGCGCTTGTTCGGGGACTAATTCCTAATTGGAACATACTACCGGCATACCGGCCCCCGAATACCTGCGTAGCTGTGATCAGGAAACAACACAGAATGATGATATGCTTAACGGGCTTTGGCAATTTTTCCAATCGATTCGTGGTTTTTTGATCCCATTTTGACGGTAATTTTATAGAAATAGACCCCATTCGAAATAAACCGGCCGTTCCGATCTCTGCCGTCCCAGCGGATCTTATGAAACCCGGGTGTCGTCAGTGCCTGATCTAATATGACACTTTCCGGCGAGAACCGGCGAATTCGCCGTCCATCGACAGTAAATATATCCAGTGTCATAGCACTCGCCTGGCTGGTAATTTCGTAGTAAAACCAGGTCTCTGCCCCAAACGGATTTGGAAAGTTCCCATAATCGATAAGTCGGTTATCCGCATCCACGACGAGCGACAGCATTGTTGGCTCACTCCGGTTTCCGTGGATATCCGAGGCGCTGAATTCGATAGTATGCGACCCCGGTGTCAGTTCCGGTTGTATCGTAATATTCGTATTCCGAAGACTATTTTGATCAACAGTCACTGCTGGGCCGTCCAATGACACAGATTCACCGTCAATAAGAATATTCAGGGTTTCCCGGCGGGCATCTACCCCGACGCTGTCCTCAACAATAAACCGAACTGCAGGCTGCGGACCGACGTACATCTCGGGAAGATACTGTTGTTCCCCGACACTAGACGAGACAACCGGCAGAGACGAATCCCAGGCTCGAAAGAGCGAGTACACACCGCCAGCACGGACTGTAACAATTTCACCGGCCTCCTGCAGATACAACCACGGTTCCTCCTCACCTGTCTGACGAACATACCAGCTTCCGGTTGAATCAGTAGTGAGCCCGGAATAATCAAGATGGAGCGGGAACGGTTGCGTCCCCGGAGGATAATCGATTTCAAATCCTCTAGCTTGTTTTTCCCTGTTCAGGGACGCTACCATCTGCCACTGTTGTGGATCGTATGTAATCTCAACAGGGAGGATTGAGACGGTATTCGGTTCGGTAACCGAGCCGCCGGGCACTGAAATCTTTACAGAATCGATATTTAACTGAGACGTGGCATTGCCGGTTAATGTCAAGCCGTTGGACGGAGTGACCGCGTAAATCGGTGAGGTAATTTGCTGATGAACGGTATTGTTTGTCTCAATCTCCTCGGGCACATCGTTGGAGGAGTCGACCTGAATTTCCACAGTCAGTTGATTACCCGGATTAATGAACGGGACAAGGACCGTATCTCGAAGACTCTCGCCGAAACTCATGAGAGCCTCGTGTGTCGCCAACACTTTGCCTGAATCTTGGACCCGAACCGACACGGATGGCTGTGACTGGAGCGGTTCAGAGGATTGAACTACAACAACGAGCGTCGGTTGCATTCCATGCTGTATCCTCCAGGATTCCACATATAGATCGGGCAAAAACCCCACCTGAAATTTTTCCCTGGGGCTTTGAATAACCGTACCATTTGCCTGGGATAATTCCACCCACCACTGAATCTGGGTACCCGCGGGAAAACCATTCATTGACTCCGCAGTTCTCCAAAGTTCATCCTGCACATTCACCATTGGGATAGAGCGTTGACTACGATCCGTAGCCAAAACAACACTGTCGATATCAGCGTCCGATCGGATACGACACTCAAATTGAATCGACTCCCCGGTGCGCGGAAAGGCAGGTACAGTGGTCATCTCATCAACGACCGGCGCATTGGTGGAGAATGCCAGGCTCCCGTGTTGATTCAGTTGGCCATTCTCGCTGAATTGGTAGTAGGTGACATGCCCCTGGCCGGATTGAAAGGATGCGGGGATTTCAATATTAGCCTCGAATCCTTCATTTGTGCTGTTCCAGGTAATCTGTCTGGTGCCCTCAAACAATGGGATATTGTCACTATCGTAAATTTGTATGATCGTTTGCGAAGCTTCTGTGGATAAAAAACTGAGCGGGTCTCCAGGTTCAATATTATGCGATTCCAGTGTGAGATCTTCGGTGTTTTCCGGGACTGCAAGTGTAGTTGCCGGATCGCCAATTAGATTGTACTGGTATATCATTGTCGGGACTAGGTAACTGTACCCGGAGCGCGGAGCGCGGGCGATATAGTGGATACGCGACAGGTTAACAATGTTTCCAAGGGTATAGCGACTTTCCTGAAGATATTTTGGCAGATCGTACATCAGCAGATAATCATTCCAGATCCAGCCTAACCCCGATGAGCCGTACCATCCGATGGCACCGGCTTCGGGTTCTCTGAGCATGAGTTCCCCTAATCCGCGGCCGGACTCGATTGCCCCGGTAAAACAGGTCATACTGGTCACAAATGGGTATAAAGTTTCATTCCGGAGTTGCGAAATATCTTCCCGGAGAAACAGCGAGCGATCCGCCCAAACGGCACCGCCGCCATGTCCCATAAAATTCACATGGTACACGCCCGAATTAAAGTAACTTAGGAGTTCAGCCGAACCACCATAAAACCGGCTTTGTGTCGACGTGAGGTCGATCAGCAGTCGTTCCGGGAATATCTTTTCGCCGGCCTGGAAACGAATTAAATCCTCCGTTTGTTCTTTGAATACCTGATCGTAGCCGGCGATAAACAGACTTTTGTTACGCCATTCGCTGTACGGGGCTTCCGTTTCATAGGCTTGTATCTTTGCGAACACTGCTTCGAGTTGCTCACTGCTGCTCACCGGAATGCGTCCAACGGCAGCTTCCGGTAACAAATCGGTCGTATCTAAGTTTGCATAGTAATAGTCGGTGGCCGATGCACCGTACTTGTATGTCTGGAAAAATGGCATCGGTAAATCGCTGCGGCCGGCCGTACGGAGATTTGTGTTAGTCCCACCGATGAGGAGCACGTGTAATAATTCGCCCGGCGGGAGCGCTCGATATGCGACGGAGATGGCCTCCCGGATAGCTCTCGGCGATCGATAACCGTAGTTATATTCCCGGTAAATGGTTTCCAATGATATCGTTTTCGTTCGCCAACCCTGACTTTCTCTGTATGCTACCCATTCGTCCACAGATTCTGTATATTCTTCCGCCATAATTATAAGATAATTGGCGGTGCCGCTTCCATCCTGCTCAGACTGCAGATTGACGTACTCCAAGGTTTCCAGGGGCTTGACACCTGTATTGCTCGCGGCATAATACCGGGCAACTGGATTCCGGTGGTTCATTTGCAACACCGCGCGATAGCTCCCGGAATTTTCATCGAAATTAGTGTGAAAGTCGACCAACCGAACTCCATCATTTCTATAGATATGAATATTTGGATCGGCAAAATTCTCGATGGTGTACTCGTAAACCCTGTTCAATACAATATCTTCCGGGGCTGTGAACTCGATGAAGTTCGAATGGGCCTCGAACAGCCGGTCATAGGTTACCTCAAACCAGTTTAATGCCAGCGATTCAAACTCATTGCTGATCTCCGTTACAGAAATACCGAGTCTGTTTGTACCATTAACTAAATATTGATTTGGATAGCCTGAGTCGCCGGTAAAGGTGATCGTCTGTTTATTTTGAAACCGGGATGTACGACCCAGATACCGATCGTTCAGATATAATTCCGCCTGATGATTTGCCGCCTGTTCTGTCGATAGACCCCGAAACTCAGCAACGAACCGGACATCGCTGAGAGAACTGTTATCCACTCCGGGAAGCGAAAACGGAAACTCCGAGATCGTACCGGCAGACAACGGACTGCTATGAAACCAATTGTCCAGTGTGTATGAGTTGAGATTGGTGTTCAGGTCCCCGAGTCGCTCGAAATATCGCTCGTCCTCAAAATGAATAGTGTGAGAGTAGGATCGGACATAATACGGATTCGGCTCGGCCGGCTCGGCAGATTGGACAGCGAACCGCTTCCCCTGCTCGTGCCCCCAAACCAGCCAGTAAACACCCTCACTGTTATACGGATCCCAATACTGGCCGGGAGAGGTCCCCCTAGGAATTTCGGCATAAAACTCCAGGTAATCTGTGCCACGGAACCGGTTGTTCGTTGTCGATTTTACGTAGATATGTTGCTCTTTCCCGCGATGAAAAAGACGCAGTGTTTGCGGATCTATGGACGTGTGGTCTTCCAGGCTGTCCATCAATGTCGATGCCCTGATCCGATACATACCCGATTCAGAAACAGTGAGCCGTACAGATTCATAATAATTCCCTGGGATGCTACCCGATTCATTCTGCTGGTTCACTTGAATCCCGTTTGTCTGCTGTGTGAATTCGGCCATTTCCGGGTTTATCACCGAGTGTATTGCAGGATGCTTGGAGATCGTTTTCCCTGCGGGTGATTTATGGGATTCAGCAAACGTAAGTGTCAGTTCGAGTTTTTGGCTCCACTCATATCTGTCATTCGAACCATTCCATGTTACAGGGAAAATTTTTACAACACCGAAAGCAGAGGACCCGATTCGTTTCACGAATACTTTCTCTGCCGGATACGAAAAATCCGGACGGACGTATTTCACATCCTTTCTGGAAATACCCTTGGGTATATCACTAAAAACCGCCGGGGATCCCGGTGATTTTGCCGAGCGAATCGACCCCTGGCTGAACTGGACTTCCGGAAGGACATTCCGCGGTAAAGCGATTGGCAATGAGATTACCGGAAGGACGGGCTTCCCCTCGTCCATTGTAATTGCGGCACCGGGTATTCCGGGGTATGCTTTGCGTTCTTCAGCGTTAAACTGCTTCCACTCAATGGAATCGACAGTGACAACTATCCGGTACTCGTTCCCATTCCTGTAAATTCGGTACAGGTTTCTGTCGGACGTGACCTCAGTTAACCATGATTCCGGCGCTGAATCGACATGCTGGTATTTCGGTTGATTTTTTTTCTGCGATTGTATTGGATGGGGGACAAAAAATGATCCGATAAGAACCAACAACATCGTCCAGAGATTGGTATGAAATAGTCGCTGCATAGATGATTCGTACAACTCCATATCTTAACCGACACAATATCAGTTACAGAAGATGTTCTTCCTATTGGCAGACTTTTCCGTTGGCCCCCCGAAGATCTGAGAGGAACAATCTTCGGCCATTTATTCTCAGATGCGTCTTCTACAAAAAAACAAGGTGTCTCGTAATGCTACTGCTTTGATAGTCGATAAAAAAGTGTTTCTACGAGGAACCCTCACTTATCAACGTTTTGGAGAGTTTGGCCTTTAGGAGATCCTCATCCAGGTTACGGTTCAGAATCCCCTCGTGTGCCAGAGAAACCCGGCCGGTTTCTTCGGAGACGACCACGACCATCGCGTCGGATTCCTCTGATAACCCCAGGGCGGCCAGATGCCTGGTGCCAAGGTTCGGATCGATTTCTAATCGTTCTGACAGGGGCAGAATACATTTGGCTGCCTCAATGGTATCCTCGTGGATGATAATCGCACCGTCATGGAGTGGTGAACTGGGATTAAATATCGAGACAATTAAATTGCTGGAGACGTTCGCCTTAATCGGAACGCCTTTCTCAATTATACCCTTCAATCCGGCATCCTGCTGCATCACGATTAACCCGCCCCAGCGGCGTTTGGACAGATCTACTACTGCTTGGACCACTTCATCCACCGTCCTGGAGACCTGAGATGGGATAATCTTCTGGAACAGCTGGTTCTGTCCTATATATATGAGTACCCGGCGCAGCTCTGGCTGGAATAAAATCACGAAAGCTATCACCCAGATGGTCTGAATATGCCTGAGTAACCAGGACATTCCGCTGAAGTTCAGGGCCTGAAACAAGAACGAAGCAAACATAATGACTGCTAGTCCAACCAGCATCTGAGCCGCACGGGTTCCCCGAAATATCTGGTAGAGCTGATAAAAAAGCCACGCTATCGCAAGGATATCGATGATATCTATGAGCGTAACCGTGATAAAACCGATGCGAAAGAGGTCCATTATTCAGCTTTTAATCTGTTTTGAATTGCATCTACCATACGAACTGCCCGCACCGTTTCTTTTACATCATGGACACGAAGAAGCCTGACTCCGGCCCGAGCTCCGAGAACAGCGACTGCAAGGCTTCCCTCAAGACGCTCCTCTACCGGAAGATCCAGTGTTTGTCCAATGAAAGATTTCCGGGAAGCACCTAACAAGACCGGGTATTCCAACTCGGTAAATCGTGCGATTTCGTTAATAATGCGGTAATTGTGCTCCAGGGTTTTGCCAAATCCTATACCGGGATCGAGAATAATTTGGTCCGGTTCGATCCCCTTATCTCTGGCATACGTAACTCGCTCAGTAAAATACTGCAATATATCCTCAATTACATCATCATAAGTGGGATTTTGCTGCATGGTTCTTGGGGTACCCTGAATGTGCATCAGGACTACCGGACATCCATATGCAGACACGACTTCCGCCATCGATTTATCAAATTGCAGAGCACTAATATCATTGATTATATGGGCTCCGGCGTCCAGCATCTTCCTGGCAACAGTAGATTTGGTTGTATCCACAGAAATCCAGGCATTCGTATACTCTGCTAACCCGCGGACAACCGGCTCCAGGCGACGGACTTCCTCCGCCGCCGACACTGGTTTAGCACCAGGCCTGGTGGATTCCGCACCGACATCGAGGATGTCAGCCCCTTCCTGCTCCAGGTGAATTCCGTGTTCTATAGCGCTGTCTGCGTCGAGAAATTCGCCACCATCGGAAAAGGAATCGGGAGTCACGTTTATTATCCCTATTATGGCGGTATGCCCGTCTGCTAGCAAATCAGAATGAATATTCATTGGAAAAAAGCCCCAAACCGATGAGTTCGGGGCTTCGCTGTTTATAATTGTCGAATGTGCAGAGTTACCTACGGTTTACGATTCTGAGGGTTTTTCTTCTTCCCCATCATCCCCTGTCGAAGATTCTGCGACTTCAGTTTCTTCAACAGGATTATCTGTGGCAGTCACCGATTCCTCATCATCGGTCTCTGCTTCTAAAATATCCCGGGATTCCCTCACAGGCTCCTCGGCCTCTTCCGTTTCAGAGGCCTTGGGAGAGTCCTTTCCGTTGACGCTTCCACCGGAGGCGATAATGTCGATTTCTTCCTGATCCAGCGTTTCGTGCTCCAGCAATGCCTCTGACAGGGTATTGAGTATTTCCAGGTTCTCCGTTAAAATCCGCTTGGCGTTTTCGTGTGCTTCATCAATGAGCCCCCGGACTTCCCGATCAATCTCCATTGCCGTTTCATCGCTAAAATCCCGGTGTTGGGCAATTTCCCGTCCCAGGAAAATCTCCTCCTCTTTATCGCCGAATGTCAGCGGGCCGAGTTTATCGCTCATTCCCCACTCGGTGACCATCTTCCGGGCCATGTCCGTTGCGCGTTTGATATCGTTCCCGGCCCCGGTAGTGATTTCGTTGAACTTGATCTCTTCCGCAGTCCGGCCGCCCATCATTATGGCCAGTTGGGTTTTCAGATAGCTACGGGAATAATTATACCGGTCGTCCAGCGGGAGCTGATGAGTAATGCCCAACGCCTGACCTCGCGGGATAATCGTCACCTTGTGCACCGGATCAGCATGTGGCATGAACTTCGCCACGAGCGTATGTCCGGCCTCGTGATAGGCAATCACCTTTTTATCCTTCTCGTTGATCACCCGACTCTTCCGCTCAATGCCCATTGTGACCTTGTCTTTGGCTTCCTCGAAATCTTCCTGGTGGACCTTGTCAGCGCCACGGCGTGCGGCCAGGAGCGCTGCTTCATTGACCACGTTCGCCAGATCAGCGCCAACCATGCCGGGCGTACTTTTGGCTATAACCTCCAGGTCGATATCATCCGCCAGCGGTATCTCTTTTGTGTGCACTCTCAGGATACCGTGGCGCCCCCGGTAGTCCGGCACGTCCACCACAATCTGGCGATCAAACCGGCCGGGACGCAATAGCGCGTTGTCCAGGACATCCGGACGGTTGGTTGCGGCCAGCAGGATGACGCTGTCGTTGGTATCGAAACCGTCCATCTCAACCAGAAGCTGATTCAATGTCTGCTCCCGCTCGTCATGGCCACCTCCGATGCCAGCACCACGATGGCGACCAACGGCGTCAATCTCATCGATAAAAATGATACAGGGAGCATTTTTCTTACCCTGCTCGAACAGGTCTCTCACCCGTGATGCTCCCACTCCGACAAACATTTCCACAAAGTCAGCCCCGCTCAGGTTAAAAAACGGTACTCCGGCTTCACCGGCAACGGCACGCGCCAGCAAGGTTTTCCCGGTACCGGGAGGGCCGAGCAATAGCGCACCTCTCGGAATTTTACCGCCAAGCCCCTGGAATTTGGTGGGATTCTTCAGGTACTCGATGATCTCGGTCATCTCCTGTTTGGCTTCATCCACGCCGGCCACATCCTTGAACGTTACCTGCGGATTGTCGCTGTCGAACATCTTGGCGCGGCTCTTACCGAAGGAGAAAATCCCTCCTCCGCTACCACCGCCCTGCATCCGGCGCATCAGATAGAACCAAAAGAATATAAGCAGGATCCACGGCAGCATATTCAAAAGGTAACCGAACCAATCGACCGACTCTTCTTCGAATGTGTAGTCGACTCCAGCCTGATTCCATGACTCCAGCATGGTCTCGTCCACATAGGGCAAAATAAGGACAAAGTCAGTAAACTGGACCTCCCGGCCGTTTACAATCTTGGTGGCAGGAGTTTTTAGTGTACCGTGAAATTCATTATCGATAATCGTAGCCTCGGCAATACGCCCGCTGGACAGGTATTGCTTGTATTCAGAATAGGTCACCTCCTGTTCGGTCCCCTGACTCATAGAAATGACCTGGGCGATGATGATGGTTCCGATGAGAATCGCTATCCAGAGGAGTGAAGTTCTGGAGGCCTTTTTCCACTGAAATCTATCGTTGTCGTCCTGATCGTCGTTTTTATTTGCGGATTCCTGATCACGATGCCGGTTTTTCCGACTGGACTCTTCATCCCGTGATCTATCATCCTGATCTTTAAATATTGCCATAGTTTCCCTTTTTAATCGCTCCCTTTTTCGACAGTCTCCTTAACGGCATAGATTGCCGGGAGTTTCCTGTATTTTTGATCTAAATCCAAACCGTATCCGACCACAAATTTGTTCGGTATGGTAAATCCGACATAATCCAATTCAAAATCGATCTCCGAAATCTCTGCCTTGTGGAGCAGCGTGACAAATGCCACGGATGATGGACCACTTCCTTCCATCCGACTTTTTAAAAATTTGACAGTCAGACCGGAGTCCACAATATCTTCGATAATAATCAGATCCCGATCGGTAATATTCGCGCTGATATCCTTTACCAGCCGGACCGTGCCGCTGGACTTGGTCTCGTTCATGTAGGACGAGAGCTTGATAAAATCAATCTCACATTCGATGTCCAGCTCCCGGATCAGGTCAGCCACAAAGATAAAGCTTCCGTTGAGCACCGCAATTAAAATCGGTGTTTTGTCCTTGTATGCGTCGGTAATTTCCCTGCCGATTTCCTTGAGGCGGTTTTTTATCTCCTCCTCACTTATCAGCTCTTCGAGTACCCACCCGTCGTATTTGCTATTCATATCTACCACAAATTGTTTGGGATAATCCAAACTCATAATACCGATTCCACCTTTATATATATTACCGAGTCCGATTCCGGCGTAATCCACGCAAACCCGGATCGTTTGACTCCCGGGATCCAATAGACTTTGTCCCCCTCTACCAGGAGCGGCCGGCGAAGTTTTTCCCAGACCGGAACATTATTGTCGATCCAAATGTCGCTCACTTTTTTTGTTGAACCGTTCGCCAGCACCATTTTATCGCCGTTTTTCCAATTTCGCCAGCACAAATTACGTTCCATCAGTACCGCTTTATCAAAAAAAGCTTCCCACTCGTTGGAGACCGTATACGCTTGATCCGTTACATTATGGGTTTCCGCCTTGTGAATTACACAAGGACCGAATCGTATTTGCCTTGTCGGATTAAAATCTACCGATTTCTGTCCGCTCAAATCTTCCATGGAAAAGAGAACTCTCCCAGCACTGCGCATCACCGAAATCCCGTTCGGTAATTCTATTGATTGTCCCGAGGAGCCTTCGGTCAATATTTGATATAATTGTTGCATCTGAGGGTAGGTCAGGGACTGGTACGAGGGATTCAACTCTTCCATACTGTTCATTATTATCTGTTTTTGAAGTGCAGTAAAGTAGTCCCGGAACCCCCGAATATCAAGCACAATCTCCCGCTCAGAACGCCGTAACAGAAGGGATTCCATAGCCTCAGCGGCTTGGTGTTCAAGGTACTCCGACACCTCCGATTGAGCCGCGGAAAACCGGAACAGTGCCTCTTCAATTCGAGGATTCAAATTATCCCGTAACATGGGAAAAAGTTTATGGCGGATCCAATTGCGTTCAATTGTTACGTCTGTATTCGTAGGATCCTCCCGGTAATCAATTGCGTGCGAAACGGCATACTCCTGGATTTCACTTCTGCTGAAGGTCAACAGTGGACGAAGAAGATGATCCCGCTGTTCATGAATTCCCCGTATCCCGTGGATCCCAGTGCCATGAGCCAGCCGCATTAAAACCGTTTCCGCCTGATCGGATTTTGTATGGGCAGTACAGATATATCGAGCATCAATTTCTCCCCGCATTCGTTCCAAATGATAATATCGAAGTTCCCGGGCGGCCATCTCCATGGAAATCCCGAGTTTGTCACTTCGTTTCTGTACATCAGCGGATGCAGTATAACACTCCAGGCCGAGCTTCGTCGCCTGCCGGCGGACAAACCGCTCATCATCTTTGGCCGACTCCCGCAATTGATGATTAACGTGCCCCAGGGCGAGTTTGATATTCATCTCCTCGGCCATTCCGGAAAACAGATGAAGCATTACCATGGAATCGATTCCGCCGGAACAAGCCAAGAGCAGTTTGTCGCCCGCCTGCAACCAACCGCGATCTTTGATATGTTGTTTTAACTGGTTGAGCATGGTACATATGAACTAAGCATTCGATAAACAGCGTATAATCTATGCCGGGAGTTATGAGGTTCCAGTCGGTGGTTACCTTTTCCTTCTTCAATTTTCACTTTTTATTCTGCATTCTTCATTTTTTTTCTTTTAATAATGCGAACACCGGCTAAAGCAGAAACGACCAAATGGTCTTTCTCTATACCCTTTATCACCTAATTCTTCGCCAACCACTGTCTGATAAACGGGTTACTCTCCCGCTCATCACCAATAGTGGTGTCCGGTCCGTGGCCGGAATGCACGATTACTTCATCATCCAGAGGCAACAAGTTTTCAACGATTGAACGCATGAGGGTGTCATACTCGCCACCCGGCAGATCAGTGCGACCGATGGAACCCGCAAACAGGGTATCCCCTGCGAACAAATGGTTTCCCAGTAGCAATGATACGCCTCCCGGTGTGTGCCCCGGAGTGAATATCACGCGAAAGTTCAAATTGGCCAAGTATAGAGTTTCTCCCGGCTTCAGGTAATCTGTCACCTTCGGAATCCCTTGCATCGGCACCCCAAACATCTGGGCGTGTTGCGGATACTGATCGAGCAGAAATTCGTCCTCCGCATGGAGATGAAACGACAAATCATATTGATCTTGCAGGTATTTCACCGCGCCGATGTGATCCAGGTGGCCGTGCGTGTTGACAATAGCCACTGGCGTTATTCTCAATTCCTCGATCTCCGCGTCGAACACCTCTTGCTGATCACCGGGATCGATAAGTACCGCTTCTTCGCTATCCTCATTGACTACAATCCAGGCGTTCTCCTCGAAGGGGCCGACGGTGTGTTTATGTATGGTTATGTTCATATGGGATAGTATACTCTTTCACGAATCAATTTTCCAATGGGATCGACAATAAAATTGGCGTACGGTTGTGTCATTTTAAAACTGAATACTTGAAACGAAAGTAAATGGAATTATGAACCGCAGAATATCCAATTTCAATGTTGAAGTCCCTGCCTATCTATACCCCATTGAAAAATGCAAAATGAAAAATGAAGAGTGAAGAAGTGGAAAAACCCGAGACTGGAGCCTAAAGGCGCTCAACTTGTCGTGTTTCTACCAATAACACTATAACACGAAAACACACCAACACGCCGTTACATGAATACCCGCCCCGAAGGGATCCCCTCGGGAAACACTTAAACACCTGAACACTATCTAGCGTGACTCCAGATATTCCTTAATATGCCGATATTCTTTTCTCAACTGGCTAAACCGAACAGTAAGCCGTCCCAGATACAGCGCCAATAGCCCCCAGATAATCGTATATGCCGCCAGCACAAATCCGAAATTTTTCATATATCATTACTCCCCGTTATTCGTCACGTATTTCTCTAAGCTCGTCCACCGCCTTCTCGGCGTCGGCCACCTGCACCCGACGGATAAGCAGATAAATGTACAGGAGTGTGAAGGTAAACAACGATACGAAGAACGCCACCTTCATCTCTGGCCCCATCCCGATACGCTGCGGATGCACCTGCGCCTCAGCCGACCACCAATTGATACTCAGGTAAACCAGCGGCACATCGATAAAGCCTATAATTCCGAGCACTGCAGCGAATTTCGCCGTCTGCTCGTTCTTCTCGCCGAAATAGCGTAATAGCAGATACGCCACATAAATCAGGAACAGGATCAGCGTTGTGGTTAACCGGGGCTCCCACGTCCACCAGACGCCCCAAACCGGCCGTGCCCATATGGGTCCGGTAATCAGCACAATCAACGCAAAGATGACACCGATCTCCACCGACGATGAAGCAAACGTATCCCATTTGGGATCCTTGGAGGTGAGGTAAAGAATACTACACACAAAGACCACCCCGAAGGCCAGAAATGCTACCCATGCTGAGGGAACATGATAGTAAAAAATTTTCTGCACCAGTCCCATGGTCGATTCTATCGGGGCATACCACGCGATGAGCAGAAAGGAAACAAACATCAAAAACACCAGCGCATATCCCAAAATTTTTACGCCAAGATGGTCTTTCAAAAACACCTGTTTATTCGGACTTTCCACGGTCACTCCTCAACTACGTATTCAAAGATTAACGATGGCACCACGATGAAAATCAGGTCAAACCCCACCAGCAGCATGAACCAGTTTTGGTAGGTTGCAAACGGTTCTCCGGCCAGAATTTCCCGGATACTCGCCACCGAGGCAAGTAATATAGGCGTTGCCACAGGAAACAACAACAGCGGCAGCATGACCTCGCTCATTTTTACGTTCGTCGCCATTGCGGAAAACAGCGTGCCAACGGCCACAAAGCCAAAGGTCCCAAGGAAGATTATGGCCATAATCAACCAGAAATGCTGGAGGAGCGGCATATTCAGAAATAGCATAAAAAACGGCAGAGTCATGACTTCCGCAAGCAGCAGGACAATAAGATTCGCGCCGAACTTGCCAAAATAGACTAAGCCACGATCCACAGGGGCCAGTAGCATGCCCTGTATGGCCATATTTTCCTTTTCCAGCGCGAAGGATCGGTTGAGGCCAAGTACGCCGGTAAAGAGAAAGGTCACCCACAGCAATCCTGGCGTCAGCAACTGCTTCATGGCAGGCGTCGGCTCCAGCGCAAAGTTAAATATTACTAGAATCAGCAGGCCAAAAATGAACATGGAGAGCAGCGATTCTTTGCTCTTGAACTCAACCAGCAAATCCTTCCAGAGGATGGCAAAGATCTGTCTCATCCTTCGGCCTCCAGCAGCTGGCGATACTCCCTGTGGCAGACTTCGTACGGGACGTCTTTGGTTTCCGCCCGGAATCCAATGCGGCCTTTGCTCAAGATGTACACCGTATCCGCCAGACGATAGCCGATCTGCAAATTATGGCTCACCAGGATGGCCGATTTCTGTTGAGTTCTGATTGACTCAATGTATTCCGTAAAAATATCTATCCCGGATTCATCCAGCCCGGAAAACGGCTCGTCCAGAATCAGAATATCCGGATCATGTAAAATGGCTCTCGCCAGAGACAGACGCTGCTGCATTCCCCTGGAGTAGGTCTTCACCGGGTCATATTGGCGATGATACAGGTGCATCTGTTTAAGTACTTCAACGATCCGGTCGTCGTAATTCAACATACCGAACAACCTGGCAGTAAACCGGAGATTCTCCAGCGCATTCAGGTCATTATACATTAATATCTGATGGGAAAGAAAGCCGATGTTACTCCGGGCGGCATCCGACTCCTTCCAGATATCCTTTCCATAGATATGAATTGATCCGGAGTCCGGCTTCATGAGTTTCGCCAAGATTTTCAGCAGAGTGGTTTTACCGGCGCCGTTCCCCCCGGCAAGAGTGACAAAGGCGCCTTCAGGAATGTCGAGTGTGATATCCCGCAGGACAGGACGCTGATTAAACGATTTACTAACGGCTTCGGCCTGGAGAGCTGAATTCACAGAGTGAAAATTTTCAGGCTAGCGCCAATCCCGTTCCGCATTCCGCACAAAACTGGCTTTCCGGCGGATTGGTTGTACCACATTCGGTACAGGCATTGGCTGGTTGACTGGTGGCTTGTCCGCAGGAACTACAGAACTTTGCAGTGGCTGGCAAGGTTGCTCCACATGAATCGCAGGTCGCAGACGCGGTCTGTGGTGTCTGCTTTCCGGAAATATGCATCTCACCGTTCTGTTGCGATTCAATTTCATCGAGTACCTGTCCAGCCTTCTCCATCAGTTCCTGACGCTGTAATTTATAATCACGATAGGACAATTTCCCCATCTCATATTCGAAATCCGCCTCTTTTATCTGCGCGTAGATGTTAAACTTTTCCTGCTCCAGATTTTTGAGAACCGTATCATCGGTAAAGCGACGAATAATGCCCGCTTTATTGACAAGCGGTGCCACCACAAAACTGAGTGTTCCTACAAATACGATAAATGTCAGTATCGGCTCCAGCATCACAGATCCATATTCTCCAGTTCCTGCTCTATTTGATCCCGGTGTTTCAATGAGTTGGAATTGGTAGCGGGATCAGTATTGCCTGGGTGCGTTGGATCTGTCTCCCGACTCTCATCGTCACCGGACATCCATTTGGAGGCTATACTGTACACAATTCCTCCGCCGAGCACCAGAAATACAAACGGCAGGATATACGCCGATAGGTTGAATCCGGATTTTGGCGGAGCAGCCAAAATTTGTTCCCCGTAAATGCTGATCATCGTCTGTGTGATTTCCTGCTCGGATCTCCCCTGATCCAGCATATTTCCGACCTGTTTGCGGACACCTTCGCACATGCAACCATCCATGGTACAAACGGAGACCAACAGACCACATCCACACTGGCACGACAGTTTGCTGTTAATCTTTTTATAAGTGCCCGAGTCGTATGCATGCACTTGTTCGGGAATTACTCCAATGAAAAACAGGGTGGCGATCCCAACAGTGAAAACCGTATATATATAGGTTTTAATCATTGGTTTTCCGTATAGTCCGGGGTTTAGTTGGCAGCATGGCAATAATCGTCCCGAAGGCCAGAATTGCCCCCCCTATCCAAATCCATTGAACCAGCGGATTGACGAAGATTCGAATCGTAGCACTGTTTTCTCCTCCGGACACACCGGCAAGCGTCGCGTAAAGATCCTCACGCCAGGTTTGGATAATATCGACCTCCGTATTCGGTTGATTCGACCGAAAATACATCCGCTTTTCAGGATAGAGTTTCCCGTAGGATTTACCGTTTTTCAGGACCTTCAGCTCCACTATCTGAGCTACGTGATTTGGTCTGTCAATCTGCTGGAAGTCCGAGTAGACAAACGAGAACATACCCGCCTCAATTGCCTCACCCGGCTCAATGGTCTTCTCCACCTCGACATTAAACGCCGATCCAGTGAAGCCGATAAAGTAAAAGACGATGGCCAGATGCACGATATATCCGCCGAACCTGCTCTTATTTTTAAGCACTATATTCACCAGAGCCCGGGCGTAATTCTCCCCGGTCATCCGGTGCCGGGCCGTGGTTCCCTTCCAGAATTCCTGGATTATTGACGAACTGACAAACACTATTAGAACACCAGAAATAAACGGATAGAGATCGCGCACTCCGACGATCCAGAGAACAATTGCCGCGATGCCCCCCAGGACAATGGGAGTCATAAAGTTACGCTTGAAGCTTTCGAAAGATGTCCGGCGCCACGCAAGCAGCGGCCCGATACCGGTTAACAGCAGCAGTGCCAATCCGATGGGTACATTCACCTGGTTAAAAAATGGCGGTCCCACCGTAATCTTTGATCCCCGTACCGCTTCGCTGACCAGCGGGAACATAGTCCCCCAGAGTACCGAAAAACAGATACCGATAAAAATGAGATTATTCAGAAGAAAGCTGCTTTCCCTGGATGAGAGCGATTCCAGTTTGTTCCGGGTCTTCAGTATATCCATTCGTTTGTAAAGCAGGAAAACCGATGACAGTATGATGATGACGAGAAATCCGGAGAAAAACGGCCCGATGGATGATGCGGTAAAACTGTGTACACTGGAGATTACACCACTCCTCGTGAGAAACGTTCCAAATATGGAGAGAAAAAAGGTGAGCATAATCAGAACCATATTCCACACCCGGAGCATGTTTTTCTTCTCCTGGATGATCACCGAGTGCAGGAATGCGGTACCGGTCAGCCATGGCATAAATGACGCATTTTCTACCGGATCCCAGGCCCAGTATCCACCCCAGCCTAACTCAACATAGGCCCATTTGCCACCGAGGGTAATCCCGATGCTGAGGCAGAGCCAGGCGAACAGCGTCCACCGGCGGGTCGAGGTAATCCAGAGGTTATCCAGTTTGCCGGTCAGCATCGCGGACATGGCAAATGCAAACGGAATTGTAAACCCGATATACCCGAGATAGAGCATTGGCGGATGGATCATCATCCCCGGATTCTGGAGCTGCGGATTCAATCCCTGGCCGTCAGGAATAGTGAATCCCGGCGGCACCGGCTGGAACGGATCTGCAATAAAGTTATTTAGGATGAGGAAAAAAACCTGGACGACCAAGATAACCGCAACTGCATACGGCAGAAGGTTCAGGTTCCGTTTCCGGTTTTGGATAACGGCGACGACTGCGTATATGGACAGAATCCAGTTCCAGAACAGCAGGGAACCGTCCTGCCCGGCCCAGAGTGCCGTTAACTTGTAATTCCAAGGGGTATTCCGGCTGGTGTACTGGGCTACATATTCGATTTGGAAATTACTGAGGAATAATTCCCGAAGCAGCACGGCGACCGCCACAGTTATTAGAATACCAACGCCGATGACCGCCCGGTTCGCGGTTTCCATCAGGTCTTCCCGGCGCTGCAGCCGGGCATAAATAGCGACGCCGACTCCGGCGATTGCCAGAATGAAGGCCAACTGCAGTGAAATGCTACCCAGTGTCGCCATATATTATTTCAATCCTCTTTTTAATAGGAAATAATTAGAACGGAAAAATAATAAATTCTGTTTGATACGATACGCAAGAGATCAACGACAGGCTAATATCCCTGATTCTTTTCTTTGTACTCCTTCATCCCTTCCATGTCTGTCACATCGGCTTCATACCGGGAAGCACACTTCGCCATCAGATTATCCGCGTGAAACACACCTTCTTTGGAATACGTCCCTTCGACAATAACTTCTGCACCATCTTTGAACATATCAGGGGTAATACCCTCGTATTCGATAGTCAAATCCTTGCCTTCCTGCACCATCTTGAATCGGGTGAACAGCTGATTTTCACTCTTGTCAATGCTCCCCTCTTTCACGTTCCCGGCCATCCGGATTCGTTCGCCGTACAGATCAGGCGCCTTCGCGTACAACTCGTCCACCGTCACATAGAATACCTGATTTCCCTGGAATCCGGTGGCAATAATCAGCACGAGCGCTGCTGCAATAACAAGTCCGCTTATTAAAAATTTTTTCTGTTTCCCGGTCATGATACTCCCTCAATTGTGACAAAAATAGTCTCTTATTTTGGCTAAATATAGCTGCACTCTGCTATCATGTCAATCCTTTTACACTTCTGTATCCCAGAGATTGAAATCGCATTTTATACTGGCACCGTAAAGTCAAGTTTCACGTCCTGCAGCATTTTCTCGTGCACCCGCCGAACATCCTGTCCCAGCTCCTCATAGAGCCGCAGCTGATACTGGGCTTCGTTTCCGGTCTCCAGAATTTCCTCGACAGTTTCAAGATAACCCAGTGTCCCCAATTCCTCTGCCATGGGAGAGGCATATTCCACCATGTGCTCCACGGCATCCCGCATCGACAGGATATTACCGGTATTCGGGCCGATGATATCACAATCCAGGCCAAACCGATTGGCCTTCCAGAGTGCATCGTTCAGGTATTCCGATTGGAGTACCGGCTCCATCTGACCTGCCTGGAAATCTTTCAGGGTCTGCCCGACCAGTGCCTGGGAGAGCGCCACAAAAAACCGGGTACGCTCCAGTGAGTTCTGTACGTCACAGACGCGAAATTCAATAGTCCCGAAGTCCACATGTGGGCGAATTTTCCACCAAATCTGCCGCGGTTTCTGGATGGTTCCCGACTCGATCATTTTATTTATAAGCGCGTCGTATTCGGCGAAGTCGTGAAATGCCGGCGGAATATTTGTTCGCGGAAATGCCCCGAACTGCATGGTTCTGGTTGAGTACATCCCGGTGGGACGCCCTTCAAAAAACGGTGAATTGCCTGACAGTGCCAGCAGCGGCGCCAACCAACGGCGCAAACCGTTATTCATGTGAATCGCCAGCTCCGGATCGTTCACTCCCACATGTACATGCAGCCCATAGGTAATATTTCTCCGGGCATAGTAGTGGAGCTGATTTGCCACCCACTGGTACGTTTCATCGCGGACAAACTGCTGATCCCGCCAGTCGGCGAACGGATGCGTTCCGTTCACTCCCATGATTACCCCGAGGTTATCACAAATCTCTGCGACCTTTTTCCGGAGGGCAATCACCCGATCCATGCACTCATCCACATCGCGGGCCACATCGGTATTTGTCTCGATTTCGCTTAATAATAATTCGTAACTGAATCGATCCCGGAGTTCCGGATCAACCTCATTCATAAAATCTTCCGCTACATGGGTCAGGTCGCCAGTCGTCGTGTCACAAAACATGAATTCTTCTTCAACCCCAAGTGTCAGAGGGGAATTATCTTCAAACTTTTCTTCGTGCATAAACCTGCGCTGCTCCTTTACTCCTGCAAATCAATAGTCGTATTTTTAACCGTAGTATCTGGTACGCGATTCCGTAATCTCTCTACCTGCTCTGTGCTGATGGTGTGTTTGCCTATAACTTCCCTGCCGAGCCGTTTGCCGTGACAGTCCGAGCCACCGCTCAACACCAGATTGTATTGATCCGCCAGCGCTGAATATTTTTCCACATCATGCAAATTATGACTCGAGTGCACAACCTCGATGGCATCCAGGCCCCGGTTTACGAGTTTCGGTATAATGGTATCGTCCCCAACGGTTTTAGGATGAGCCAGACTGCAAATCCCGCCCGCGGAGTGCACCAAATTGATAATTTCGTCCACCTGGAAGGTCGGTTTCTCCACGTATCCCGGCTTACCACGGACTAATAATTTCCGAAAGACCTGCTGGACAGATTTAAACTCGCTTACCTGAACCAGCGCTTCTGCAATGTGGGGCCGTCCCAGATTGCCGCCTTCGGCGATGTTCAGAATCTGTTCCAGCGTAATGTCGTATCCCAATTCCCGGAGCTCGTCAACCGTCTTTTCTGTCCGAATCAACCTGCGTTTTTCACACAGGCTCAAATACTCCAATAATTCCGCATCATGATGATCGATAAAATATCCCAAAAGGTGCACACTAATATCACCGAGTTCGGAACTGAATTCAATCCCGGGGACAATTTCGATATTGTCCGATTTTGTAAGCGCCTTTGCTTCGTCTATTCCCTTCACCGAATCATGATCAGTAATACTGATTACCCGGAGATCGAGCGTTTTGGCGCGCTCGATAATTTCCGGCACCGTATAGGTCCCATCCGAATAGTGCGAATGGATGTGCAAGTCAGCTCTGGGGTGGTGATGCGGCGTCATATGGCAGTATATCCCATTAAAAGACCGTTTCTTCAGTGTATTCGCCAAACACTTCCTTCATCAAATCCGTAATCTCGCCAAGCGTGGCATACTGCTCAGCGGCGTTTATGATGTATGGCATGGTATTCTCATCAGTTTCACACACCGTCCGGAGTTTCTCCAGGGCCCGATCAACCGCCGCCTGATCCCTGGTATCTTTTAGATCTCGAACTGACTGGCGCTGTTGCCTTTCCGCCTGTTCATCGATCTCCAGGATCGGTATTTCCAGCTCTTCCCCTTCTTTCACAAATTCATTCACCCCAACGATGATCCGCTCACCGGAGTCCACCTTCTTCTGGTATTCATACGAAGAGCGGGCAATCTCTTTTTGAAAATACCCCCGGCGAATCGCTTCGATGACACCGCCAAAAGACTCAATTTCTGCAAAGATGTCTTCGGCTTGCTCTTCCAGTTTGTCGGTCAAACTCTCGACATAGTACGAGCCCCCCAGCGGATCAACCACATTGGGCACGCCGGTTTCGTACGCGATCAGCTGCTGGGTACGGAGCGCGATTTCGGCCGCCTTCTCTGTGGGCAATCCCAGAGTTTCGTCCATGGAATTAGTGTGGAGGCTCTGGGTACCGCCGAGTACGCCGGCCAGTCCCTGAAATGCTGTTCTGGCAATATTGATTTCCGGCTGCTGGGCGGTGAGCGTACATCCTGCGGTCTGTGTGTGAAACCGCAACTTCATAGAGCGTTCATCTTTAGCCCCGTATTTTTCCTTCATTTGCCAGGCCCAGATTCTCCGGGCTGCCCGGTATTTGGCAACCTCCTCGAAGAAGTCCAGGTGCGAGTTAAAAAAGAACGAAAGCCTCGGCGCAAAATCATCGATATCCAGACCGCGTTCCAGTGCCCACTCCACATAGGTAAAACCATCGGCCAGGGTATACGCTAATTCCTGTGCCGCAGTGGATCCCGCTTCCCGGATGTGATAGCCGGAGATGGAAATCGGATTCCATTTGGGGATATTCTCGGTACAATATTCAATCGTATCTACTATAAGCCGCATGGACGGCTCCGGCGGATAGATAAATTCCTTTTGCGCAATATATTCTTTCAGGATATCGTTCTGCAGGGTGCCCCGGAGATCAGCCAAATCGACGCCCTGCTTTTTCGCCACCGCGATATAAAATGCCAGCAATACCGACGCTGGCCCGTTTATGGTCATGGATGTTGAGATTTCATCCAGGCGAATCCCGTCAAAAAGCGCTTCCATATCTTTGAGCGAGGTAACATTGACGCCGCATTTCCCGACTTCTCCCTGGGATAAGGAATGGTCGGCGTCATATCCCATGAGCGTTGGCATATCAAATGCCACCGACAGGCCGGTCTGACCGGCGTTCAAGAGGTATTTAAAGCGTTGGTTGGTTTCTTTCGGAGTGCCGTATCCCGCAAATTGGCGCATCGTCCAGAGCTTCCCCCGATACATGTTCGGATGAATGCCCCGGGTATACGGATACTGGCCCGGCATTCCCAGGTCCTCCATAAAATTATCTCCATCAAAGTCCTCGGGACCATACACCAGCTTGTTGGTGACACCCGAAACGGTCTCAAAACTGTAATCCCTCGCCGGACTACTTTCAGCCGAATCTTTCCACTGCTTTTTTGCCTCCTGATAAGACCGCTTTACATCCGATCCTGCTTTCCCGGAATCAGACTTTTTATTTTTACTCATATATTAATGTCCTTATCTCTTCATTTGAATTTCGAAGTTAATTGTAACCGGGAAATATTCAAAATGAAAGCCAGCATATCTTTTGTGAAGGGAAAAACATTCAGGGAAAACTGTCCTCGATTACTGTTCCATACATTTTTAGCGACAAGAAAGATCTGCCGGAATTGTCGCAATTGACTTTCCGGTTCATGTAATATTGGGTCTGGGTCACCCGTTTATGAGCCCCGGATTTTTCACCGGGATTCCCTGATTGCGTTCATCATTTCCGGCGACTTGACACTAACCGACTCCATAGCAACTATTTCACGCCGTATGCTTCATTTCCGGCTCTTCCGACAGCAATAATTCTCATCGGAGATATTCAACCAATCTGTAGGTAAGGGTACGAGTACAGCGAGATGAAATCAGTTATGTGGCTTACACCATTTTTTGGCGAAACAGATTATCGATATCCACCGGGGATGTTTCTTATATCAAGATCTGCTGATCGTTTACTGACACGTTGGATACAATTTCCCTGCTATGAATACAATGCTTCCACCAGGAAGTTTAAGAGACCTCTGCAGCAGACTGATAGTGCATCCTGGCGATCTCCCGGAGCCGATCCGCAATTTTAGCAGGAGAGAGTCCGGCAAGTGCTAGCACCTCTTCTCTGGAACCGTGCTCAATAAATTGATCCGGGATGCCGATTCTGGTAATCCTGACCGTCCCCGGGAAATTATCCTCCACATATCCGAGAATTGTCGATCCGAATCCACCGATAACGCTGTTTTCTTCCATGATGACCAAATGCGAACAGCTCTTTACGAGGTTACTCAACATCGTCGTATCGAACGGTTTCAGAAAGCGCGCATTAACGAGGCCGATTTGATACCCTTCTTTGGCCAGGGATTCGATGGCGCGTTCACCAATATCAACCATAGAACCAGCAGCGACAACGACGATTTTGTCACCCTCTCGTAATTCCTCCCAGGAGCCAATATCCAACAAGTGTGGCTCGCCTTCCGGGCTCCACTCCACTACCCGATCCTTGGGATACCGGATACTGAACGGCCCCGCCCCGTATTGCCGCGCAGTATACATGAGATCCCGGAGTTCGTTACCATCCATAGGAGCCGTCACCACCATATTCGGGATATGTAACATATATGAATAATCGAATGCCCCCTGATGGGTTGCACCGTCCCCCCCGACCAGCCCGGAGCGATCCAGGCAAATGATCACCGGAAGTTCCTGTGTCGCCACATCATGCACCAGGTGATCGTAGCCCCGCTGTAGAAAAGAAGAGTAGATAGCCACTACCGGGTGAATTCCCTCGGCTGCCAGGCCGGCAGCGAAGGTCACGGCATGGCCTTCCGCAATGCCCACGTCGAAGTACCGCTCAGGATACGTGTCGCTGAATTTCACCAATCCGGATCCTTCCCGCATGGCTGGCGTAATGGCAACCAATTTCTCATCATCCGCTGCCATTTCGGTCACGATATTCCCGAACACTTCGTAGAAATACGGTAATTGGTCTTCTTTCTTGGATTCTCTGGAGGCCTTGCTCTTAATACTGTGGAAGCGAACAGGGCTTTTCTCTACTCCGGGATATCCTTTCCCTTTCTCCGTTAAGACATGGACCAGCGCCGGCGTTTTCAGATCTTTTACCGCATCGAAGGTCTCGATGACCTCGTCCAAATCGTGTCCATTAATCGGACCAAAATAGCGAAACCCGAGTTCCTCGAACAGCATACCCGGCGTCAGGAAATTTTTCAGCCCTTCTTCCATCTTTCGGACGATATACCGGACATACCGGGAACCGCCTGGGATCTTCCCGGTGAGGTTCCACATCTCGTCACGGATTTTATTATAGAACGGGTTGGTCACCATCTTGGTTAGCAGATGGTGCATAGCGCCGACATTCGGTGAGATAGACATTTCGTTATCGTTCAGGATGATTGTCATCTGGCGGCGCATGGCTCCGGCATTATTCAGACCTTCATACGCAAGCCCGCCGGTAATGGCGCCGTCGCCGATTATAGCGGCTACCCGGTAGTCTTCATTCTGGAGATCCCGGGCCGTGGCGATACCGAGCGCCGCAGAGATTGCCGTACTGGCATGGCCTGCTCCGAACGGATCGTACTCGCTCTCCTCACGCTTACAGAACGGCGCCAACCCGTTCAGCTGGCGGATGGTATTGAGACGATCCCGACGACCGGTCAAGACCTTGTGCGCATACGCCTGATGGCCGACGTCCCAGACGATTTTATCTCTGGGCGTATCATACAGGTAGTGGAGCGCGGTCGTCAATTCAATGACACCAAGGGTTGGCGCCAGGTGCCCGCCAACAGTATCCACCACCTCTATAACGTAATCGCGCAGTTCGTCGCAGACCTGCCGAAGTTCAGAACGCTCCAACGATTTTAGGTCTTTGGGAGAATCGATATTCGGAAGAATTGAATAATCCAATTGTGTACTCCATTGAACCAGGAGTGGAAAAAAAGTGCCGGATTCTCAGGCAGCCTGCGCCTTCCGGCATAACTCATCTATAAAATAACGGTGAACCGCGATATCGTTCGTCAGTTCCGGGTGAAACGTCGCGGCCATGGCGTTTCCCTGTCGGACCACCACCGGTTCGCCTTCGTATCTGCCAAGAATTTCCACGCGATCACCGATTTTGTTAATGCGTGGCGCCCGGATGAATACCGCCGGGATTTTAACCGACTCTCCGGCCGCTCCCCAGTCAATGTCTGCCAGGAATGACTCGATTTGCCGTCCAAAGGCGTTCCGTGAGACTGACATGTCGATAATATGCCACGGTTTGACCTTGTCGCTGTCCACCTGGTTGCTCAATAATATTGCTCCGGCGCAGGTACCGAACACCGGATTGTCCCTGGCGTAGAGTTCGATAACGTCTGACCACTTTTCCGACTGGAGCACCTTAGTCATAGTCGTGCTCTCGCCGCCGGGAATAATTAAAGCATCGACCTCGTCCAGCTCCCCGGGGTGCTTGATTAACCGGGATTGGACGCCGAGCCTTTCCAGCACCTGTTGATGCTTATGAAATGCGCCCTGAATGGCAAGAATACCTACGATCATCTATTTCCTACCATCCGCGATCGGCGAGCCGTTCGCCATCCGGAATATCGCTGACGTTAATGCCAACCATGGCTTCGCCGAGTCCCTCGGAGACTTTCGCCAACTCTTCCGGCTCGTCGTAATGGGTGACGGCCCGAACGATGGCTTCCGCCCGTTCTTTGGGATTGGAGGACTTGAAAATGCCCGATCCCACGAAACAGGTTTCAGCGCCTAACTGCATCATCAGCGAAGCGTCTGCCGGAGTAGCGATACCGCCGGCGGCAAAGTTCGGAACCGGTAGTCTACCGTCGTCGGCTACCTGTTTCACGACCTCATACGGCGCGCCCAGTTCTTTGGAAGCCGCCATCAACTGATCGTCACCAAGAGTCGTCAGACGCCGGATATCATTCTGCACCGAGCGCATGTGCCGCACAGCTTCGACGATGTTGCCAGTACCGGCCTCGCCCTTGGTTCGAATTAGTGCCGCGCCTTCGCCGATGCGCCGCAGCGCTTCGCCGAGATTCCGGCAGCCACAGACGAACGGCACTTTGAAATCGTGCTTGTAAATATGGTTGGCTTCATCCGCCGGTGTCAGAACTTCGCTCTCGTCGATAAAATCGATTTCCATGGATTCCAAAATCTGGGCCTCCACGAAATGACCGATTCTGACCTTCGCCATCACCGGAATGGAGACCGACTCCTGGATCTCCCGAATCAGTAGTGGGTCGGACATTCGGGCGACGCCGCCGTGCTCCCGGATGTCCGCCGGAATCCGTTCCAGCGCCATCACGGCGACCGCACCAGCGTCTTCAGCTATCTTGGCCTGCTCGGCGTTGGTCACATCCATGATGACTCCACCCTTCAGCATCTCTGCCAGGCCGATTTTGACTTCAAATGATCCCTTTTCCATAGATATCACTCCTTATATCACTTCGGCTGTTCTGTCCGAAGTTACCGATTGAATTTTTTGCATTACTTCATCAATTGTGTTATCCGGTGTAGATGCTCCCGCATGGACTCCCACCGAGGCTGTGCCCCGGAACCAGCCCGGATCTATATCGCCGGCAGTTTCCACCTGATACGAGTTGGGATTTATCTGCCGGGCGAGACTCGTCAGCCGCTTGGTATTTGCGCTGGTATACGAACCAATGACGATCATCACATCATTGGAATTTGCCAGGTCTTTCAGTTCCACCTGATTCTGCCGGGTGGGATGACAGACTGTATTGACAAATTGTAAATCTTTCACTTTCATTATCAATATCGAAATAATTTCCTGCACATTTTCCACCTCCTGGGTAGATTGAGAGACCGCGCCGCCGCGCTTCTTTTTCCGGAGTCGCCTGGCTTCTTCCGGGGTGGAGATGATGATAGGATTCTCTACCTGGCTTTGGATCCCGACCACTTCATCATGTCCCTTATCACCGATTATATATATCTGCCGGCCATCCTGTTCCATTTTACGGACTTCAGCATGAATTTCATGTACCAACGGACAGGTTGCATCGATGATCTCCAGTCCACGGGCTTTGGCCTCTTCCCAGACTGCCGGGGGCGTTCCATGGGCGCGAAACAATACCGGTGCACCTTTTACATCGTGAATTGAATTCACGACGGTCACACCGAAGTCAGCCAATTCCTGAACCACCCGTTCGTTATGCACGATGTGTCCAAGCATGTAGAGTTTTCCGTGCTCCCTGGCGGCCTCACGGGCGACCTCGACTGCATCCCGCACCCCGAAACAGAACCCGGCATGTTTCGCCAGAGTTATGCGCACACTATGACTGCCTGTGTTTCCTCTCGTAGTCCGATTCATTATAGAAAATTAGGTGTTCTCCCCGCCCGATTCAAGTGTTCTCTTGCCCGGAATTTCAGGGATAATAAAAGGGGAAATTCAGTCTATCTGACCTGCGCTGGCGTAATTCCGCGCTGGGACTGGTACTTGCCTTTTTTATCTTTGTAGGACGTGTTGCAGACTTCATCACTCTCAAAAAAGATCACCTGACATAATCCTTCATTGGAATAGATTTTGGCGGGCAACGGCGTGGTGTTGGAAATCTCCAATGTGACGTGGCCTTCCCACTCCGGTTCGAACGGGGTGACGTTGACAATAATCCCGCACCGGGCATACGTGGATTTCCCCAGGCAGATGGTGAGAATTTCTCGGGGTATCCGGAAATACTCCACGCTCCGCGCCAGGGCGAAACTATTGGGCGGTACAATGCAGACATCGCCCTTGAAATCAATGAACGACTGGGGATCGAAGTTTTTGGGATCCACGACCGAGTTATTCACGTTGGTGAATATCTTATACTCGTCGGACACCCGTAAATCATAGCCATACGAAGAAAGTCCGTATGAAATCACGCTCTCAGAGATATTTTCCTTCACGAACGGCTCGATCATCCCGTGTTCTTCGGCCATTTTTTCAATCCAGTGATCCGGTTTAATACTCATGATATGGCTTGCTCCACTTCTTTTCGATACTGTTCATCCAGGTAGTCGTCTATTGCCTTCTCCACCTCTTCTATGACAATGGGGATCGCCTTTTTATACGGCTTGTCAATAACCGCTCCGGCGGCGAATTCGTGTCCACCACCATCGAAGTGTTTTGCCACCTGATTTATTACCACACTTCCTTTGCTCCGGAAGTTGATGCGGGTCTGCTGTTTATTGAGTTCGTGAAACATGACTGCGACTTCAATTTCACCCAGCGTCCGGATAAAATCGGTAAAGCCGTCCACGTCCTGGTGGCTGGCTCCGACCTGTTCCTGCATCTTCAGCGTGACTGGAAAATACGCAATCCGCCGATCGCTGGAAAACTCCAGATTTTCGATAACTTTACCGAGGAGTTTCATGCGCTCAACGGAGGAGGATTCATACACATTCCGGTACACATTATGAGGCTCCACGTCGAATTCCAGCAATTTCATCGCCATCCGGTGGGTTTTCGAGGTGGTATTGCTAAATCGGAATGAACCGGTATCCGTCATCAGCGCGCAATAGAGTGCCTGGGCGATTTTGAAGTTCATGGCATCCGGATCGATGTGCTGAATCAGATGATATACCATCATGCCGGTGGCAGCAGATTCAACATCAATAATTTCATGGTCGAAATCGTGTTTGGTCTGCGGATGATGGTCAATACAGATGGTCTTACCGGGTGACTGCTTGATATGATCACCGACCTTTTGCAACCGGGCATAATCTCCGATATCCAGGATGATAAACGCATCGGCGTTCTGTACCAGATGGAGGTGCTCCACCGGCTTATATACACGAACATTACCGCCCTCATCGAGGAACTGGTATTCCTGTCCCATAGCCGACGGGTTGAGGATGTGGACCGTTTTTCCTCTGGCTCTCAGAAAATGGAATAACCCGATCTCAGAGCCAACACCATCCCCGTCCGGACTGGCGTGGGTAGTTAGTACAATCCGTTTCGCCTCTTCCAGGCATTCTTCTATGGGTTGCCAGTTTACAGTCATTTATTCTACACTACCTAACTAGATTTCGCGTTTATATAGGATTGAATGCATTGTCACCGGCGATCGAGCCCGCGAGCAGACAATACAGTTCTCAAAAAGAACGAAAAATGTAGATGGCCGCCCCGTGAAAGTCAAGGAGTTTAGGTTTACAGGGATTTCGGGTGAGTAGCCAAACTGCCGGTAATCGCTCTCTGCGTCTCCGCTTGCGTACTATCAAAAAGCCAGGTCATCCTGAGCGAAGCTTCACCGGACCTGAAGTCGTCCCAGTGGGATCCCTTCCGGGGAAGGATCTCGTCAAGTTCCCCTTCGGAGGATTCTCTACGAGATTCCTCGGCTCCGTCAGGCAGTCACCGGACTCCACCTGGAATGACTTGCTGCTAGCCCTATTTCACGGGTCGGCGACCCTGAAAGGGGCAAATATTATTCAAACTCGGATATCGTTAATAAAAAGAATAAAGGAGATAATTTAAGTATTTGGCGCCGAAATCACCCGATCTCCAACATCCTGTCGACCGCTCTCTTTGCGCGGACGCGTATATCTTCCGGCACATCAACCTGGTACTGGTTATACAGCAGCGCGTCTCTGGTCATCTCCAGGGTGATCTGGTTCATATGGGGACAGCGCACGCTGCAAAGGCGCACCATCTCTTTATCCGGATTTTCGGCGGCGATATTGTCCCCCATGCTGCACTCGGTCAACAGCAGATACTGCTCTGCTTCCACGTCATGGACATAATTTATCATAGCCGAGGTGCTTCCGGAGAAATCGGACGCGTCGCAGACTTCGGTGCTGCATTCCGGATGGGCGAGCACCACCACATTCGGAAACTGCTTCCGCACGTTTTCGATGTCTTTTACCGTGAACTGTTCGTGGACTTCGCACCGGCCGTGCCAGCCAACGAGATCATATTGCAGACCGTTAGACTGCCCGTTTTCGGATTTCGGGGTCTTGGTTGGGAAAATGATCGATTTCCCGGTTTCCCGCGCCACGTTCCCTGCCAGGTATTCGTCCGGCAGGAAGATCACCTGATCCGAATCCAGAGAATTTACGACTGCCACTGCATTGCTCGACGTACAGCATATATCGGTCTCCGCCTTGACATCAGCATAGGTATTCACATAAGTCACAACCGGTACCCCAGGATATTTTTCCTTCAGACTCCTCACATCTTCGGCAGTGATGCTTTCAGCGAGGGAGCAGCCGGCCTTATCCGACGGAATCAAAACGTTTTTATCCGGATTCAATATTTTTGCCGTTTCAGCCATAAACTCCACGCCACAAAAGACAATGGTATCTTTGGGTGTCTTAGCCGCTTCACGGCTCAGTCCCAGGGAATCACCGGTGATATCCGGTACAGAGTGAAACAGCGCCGGCTCCATGTAATTATGCCCCAGGATGACGGCGTTCTTTTCTTTCTTGAGTTGAATAATTTCGTATGCCAGTTCCGCCTTGTATTGCAGCTCCGCTTCCGGAACTACTTTCTTCAGCTTCTCATACATCTGGTCATACAGGTTATCTACACTGGTTGCGGCTAGCCCCATTGACATACCCTTTTGTTTTCTATGAACTTGTGCATTTTCCTCTTCCAGGTTGTTACAACAGATCTTCTTCTAAAAAGTTCACCGGAAAAGCGTCTTTGAGGCGCTATTCCGCTACCTGTATCTGCATCATTTCGAGATCAACCTGTTCTATCTGCTGCAGTCGGTAATAGAATGACAGGATTTTTCCGAATGGACCGGCGGCCGTCCCGCTTCCCTTCAGCACGTAATCGTGCTCCGGTGCATACATTTCGGTACCTTCCGCCCCTTCATTAATAATCTCTTCCGATTCGTAGTCCGAAAGTTCAATACTCTCATCCCGTTCCTGAATAATATCGAGTGCCTGTTCCCCGAATTTCTCTGAATAGATCTGCATCGAAAAACCGAATGTGAGCCCCGCGATTTCGTGGACCTTTTCTATGGTAAATTCCAGATCTTCCTCGAATGACTTTAGCACCTCTGTCGCAGCCTGAAGCATCGATTCTTCGATCACATAGTTCGAGTATTTCTTACCGAGGCCTATTTTACTTGCGATTGAAGCCTTATGATGGTTAGACGCGATATTGTATTCACTGCATCGATAGACCTTTTCGTTTTTCTCGCGCCCCAAAGCAAAGCCACGGAGCAAACCGTGAACAAAATCTTCCTGTCCGGAGACCACAATTTCATAGAGTTTCATATCAATATCTTCCCGTGATTTAAGTCAAAAATATTAACGTTACCAGAACAAAGACCGGTACCAGGATAATGAGCGAGTATTTGAACATATATCCAAAGAAACTCGGCATATCCACCCCGCGTTCTTCCGCAATCGACTTTACCATAAAATTCGGCGCGTTGCCGATATAGGTAATCGCTCCAAAAAACACCGCCCCAATGGAAATAGCGACGAGATAAATTTCGTGCTCTGCAATCAACCGCGCTACTGCAGCTGGTTCCGGTACGCCGGCATAGAAATTCCCCAGTGCGGTGTTGAAGAAAGTCAGATAGGTCGGCGCGTTATCCAGGAAGGCTGACAAGGATCCGGTAATCCAAAAGTAATGCACCGGGGACCGCATCGCCTCCATAATAAAGGCGAATGCTCCCTGTTCCCCTGCCTTCAGTATGGCCAGCGCCGGAATAATAGTCATAAAAATCCCGGCGAATAGATAAGCGACTTCCTGGATGGGAAACCAGCCAAATTCGTTCTTTTTATGGATTTCTTCCCGGGTCGAATATAGTGAAAAAATCCCCATCAGAATGATGATAGCATCTCTGGTCAGACTCTGGATTCCTACGTGTACTCCAAGGATAGTCACGTCGCCCGGCTTCCAGATACCGCTCATAATCACCGCGCCCACAATGCCGAGCAGGAAGAGAAAGTTGTGCCATCCCAAAATCCGGAGTGGGACATGATCTTCTTCGACTTCAAGTTCGGGTTCTTCTCTTTTATACATAATCGTATCGAAGAGATAATACCCGGCTAAAAGTATGACGGCGACAAATGCGAATTCCGGCAGCAGAGTCAATGTCCAGAAGAACGGGACGTTGTGCAGAAATCCAAGGAACAGCGGCGGGTCTCCGACCGGTGTCAGCGAACCGCCGATATTGGCTACCAGGAAGATGAAGAAAACCACAGTATGTACCTTGTGCTTCCGGTCTTCATTGGCCGTCAATAGCGGCCGGATCATCACCATGGCGGCCCCGGTGGTGCCGATCCAGGACGCGAAGATGGTTCCGATTCCAATCATGATAGTATTGATAATCGGTTTGCCCTTCAGATTGCCCTGAATGTAAATCCCGCCGGATACCGTAAACAATCCCCAGAGCAGAATGATAAATGGGATATAATCCAGGAGGTAGATATGGGCAATCTCGTAAAATGCCAGCCCCTGATAAGCAATCAAAAACGGCACGGCAAAGATAATTGCCCAGAACGCGGAAACCTTCGGAAAGTGTTCGTGCCAGAAGTGCGGTGCCACCAGCGGGAAAATCGCTATGCTCAGGAGGATTCCAACAAATGGAATCACACTCCAGACCGGCAGCTCCGCACCAATATTATGCTCACCGTGCGCTCCTTCGGCACTGTGATCTGTCGATTCGCCATGACCTGCTTCGCCGTGTGCTTCGTCAGCATGCTGCTGCTCGGTTACAACCGTATCTTCCGAGTGATCCTGTGCCGTAGCCATCACCGGCGCGATACTCCAGAAAAGTACTGCCAGGGTTATTACCGGTAAAAAACCGTTCCGTAACCACCGTCTCATGATTGACCTCATCCTGCGTTTGTACCGGATATCACGCATTTCACCAATTCGCACGGAATTGTCCGCTCTCCGCAATCAGACTGCCTGAAAAATTTCGAATGCTGGGAATGGAATGATAATCCTGAGTTAATAGTAGCCAATTGAAGATAAAATCCAGAACACCGGATCTCCTGCGACATCTCCCCCACCCTATCTTTCAAATTAACCATATTGATGCCGCTTTGGCGTCCCTTCTCTTGTGATAGATCTCAAAACAGTTAGAAAGGTATTGAACCGGGGGTCGCAATTCAAATATTTTTTCGATCCTCCAACCGGGCCTCCCGACGCTGTTTCGCTTCGCGGTTGCGGCGCTTGTCCTCATCCGTTTCCAGTTCAAGCGGCGGTACCTGAGTCGGATTCCCCTCCTCATCGACCGCCACAAACGTCAGATACGCTGAACTGGTGTGTTTCTGCTCACCGGAGACCGGATCCTCGGACAACACCTTCACACCGACTTCCATCGATGTCTTTCCGGCGTAATTCACCGAAGCCCGTAAAATGATAAAGTGTCCCAGTTTAATGGGATGATGGAAACTTAGTTCGTCTGTCTGGGCGGTCACCACGCGCTGACGGGCATGGCGCATCGCCGCAATAGACGCAGTGATATCGATGAGATGCATGACGCGTCCACCCAGGATATTCCCCAGCGGATTGGTATCGTTTGGGAGAACCAGTTCTATCGTTTCTACCTGGGATTCGGAGACGGGTTTTGAGTTCATTGGCGTCCTCAATTTATGGCAAGTTCAATTTGAGGGAAGATACTAAAAAACCGGTGGAGATTTTATCGGAATAATCGTAATAGCCAACAAAACTGGAAATTCGTAGTGATCTCCCCCGTAATCCGATGCACTATTTGCGGGCTGCTCGCATTAGGGGCCGTCCCCCCCCCTGTCGGTGCCTCCCGTCGTGGCGGGGTCCCCGGCAATTTTTCGACTAAAAAAAATTTACCGGGAATCCTGAGCGAGTGCAGCGAGTCGTCCCAAAGGGATCCCTCCGGGGAAGGATCTCTTTATTTTTACTCCGGAGGCTACTTTACGAGATTCCTCGGCTCCCCTGAACACCGGGTCGCTCGGAATGACTGAGAAATGCGAATGGAGTCCCGGCAAACGGAATCTCCGAAGATTTTCCAAACAACACCCCCTGCCGGAGATGGAGATCGCTTCAAGCGTCGAAGCTAGCTTTTCAACTAAAAAAATCACCAGTCATCCTGAGCGGAGGTTCGCCAGAATCGAAGCCGAAGGATCTGGTTATTTCACTTTCGGGCCTTGAAATAACCGGATTCCTCCGCTCATTCCATTCGGTCGGAATGACTCTCAGCTGGAGAGAACAACCCTTTCAGGAGTCACCGACCCTGAAAGGGTCATTTTTACCGGGGTAACATAGAGCCGTTGTCCTATCCGCGGTCATCCGTCGTTACAGCGTTCCGCCCAAGGCGGTCAGTGTGCTATCAGAATTTTTTTGAGGAAGTATTAGAAAAACTGCAATGATTTGAGCGTAAACTCGGCGATGGAGTTCCAGTAGAGGCCCAGAATAATCGTTGGAATTACCAAAAGGGTCACAAGCGTCGTCATCCAGGCCCGGGGCTTCACCGTCTCAAGTGAATCTGGTGCATCTTCGAAGAACATGACTTTGACGACTCTGGCGTAATAGTAAAACGAAATTACGGAATTGATAATCCCGACCACGGCCAACCAGTAGAACTCTTGTCCCGCCTCGATAAGCGCACTGAACAGATAAAATTTTCCGATGAATCCGGCCGTTGGTGGCAGGCCGGTGAGTGCAAACATAAAGACAGCCATGACCACACCGATATACGGGATCTTGAATCCGAGTCCCCGGTAGTCATCGATGGTTTCAGTATCGTAATTGTTCGAGATGATGATAACAATCAGGAAGGCGCCGAGGTTCATGAACAAGTAGACAAATAGATAATACAGCATGGCGAAGACGCCCTGCTGGGTCAGTACCACCGCACCCATGAGAATATATCCGGCATGGGCGATGCTGGAATACGCCAGCATGCGCTTTATGTTCTCCTGCTTGATAGCCACCAGATTCCCTAGGAACATGGTCATGGCGGAAATTGCCGCCAGGATCTCCGGCCACGGCAGAGACGACATCACGAACCATTCGGTCATGTTCGGCGTGGTATTCCCGACGAAAACCACGTTAAAAAATCGGATAAGTATTGCAAATCCTGCCGCCTTCGGGGCAACGGAGAGAAAACCGGTAATCGGCGTCGGCGCACCTTCGTACACATCCGGAGACCAGAAGTGAAACGGTACGCTGGCGATCTTAAAGCCAAATCCCGTCAAAATTAGCAGTATTGTTACGGTGAGCGTCACGGTACTGACATTTCCGCCCAAGAGTGCCTGATGGACTACCGTCAGGTTGGTGCTGCCCGTCAAGCCGAACAGGATGGAAAACCCGTACAGCATAATACCGGAAGCAACGCCGCCGTAAATCACGTATTTCAGCGACGCTTCGTTTGAGCGCTGTCGATTTTTCAGATATCCGGCCAGGATGTAGGATGGGATGCTTACCATTTCCAGCGACAGATAGATCATCAGCAGATCCACCGCGCTCACAAGTAAAAACATCCCCAGCACCATGGTGAGAATAAGGCCGTAATATTCGCCGAACCGATAGCGCTCCAGTTCTTTGGTGCGCATGGAGATTCCGATGGTGAACACCGTGGCAATCAGGATGAGCACCTTGAAAAACGTTCCGAACGGATCAACGGCCACCGTATCGAAGAACAATCCTCTGGGCGAGTTGTCCATAACTATCACTGCTATAAATGTAGCCACAACGCCGGCAAACGCATAATACGCACTCCGCCAGGAATCCCGTTTGCTCAGAATCAGATCCGCAATAATCACCAACAGGATAGAGCCCGCCAGAATCAGTTCGGGAATGAAATATTGGAGGCTCGTTATGTTACTCTGATAATCCATAGATCCAGACGCTCTCTGCGGTTCCTAATTGATTGCCATGCTGGCGCCGAAATTTAGCACGTCCAGCAGTTTATCCACGGTGGCGGTGAAGAGATCCAGCATCGGCATGGGATAGACGCCGAGAAAAATCACGATGACCACCAGCGGCACCAGAGTGAACAATTCCCGGCCGTTGATAACGGCGATATCTTTGTACTTTTCATTCAGTTCGCCGAAGAAGATCCGCTGGAATGCCCAGAGGAAGTAGCCGGCGTTCAGCACGATACCTATAGTAGCGATAATGGTCAGCGTGGTGTACACCGGAAACGCTCCGATGAAAACCATTGCTTCGCTGATGAAGCCGGAGAGTCCTGGCAGACCCAATCCTGCGAAAAAGGCTACGCCGGCAATTCCGGTATAGACCGGCATTTTAGAAGCTAGTCCGCCAAATCCGTCAATCTCGCGATGGTGCGCCCGGTCGTAAATCACGCCGACGCTGAGGAACAACATGGCCGTGATGGTGCCATGGTTGAACATCTGGAAGATGGCGCCGCTCATGCCGGCTTTGGTCATGGCCGCCATGCCAAGCAGCACAATCCCCATATGACTAATAGACGAATACGCCACCAGGCGTTTAATATCCTTCTGCGCCATGGCGCACATCGCCCCGTAGATTATATTAATGACTCCGAGGATGGCCATAGGCAGGGCGAACCAAAGCGTCCCCTCAGGTAAAATCGGAAATGATATTCTTAATAATCCGTAGGTTCCCATTTTCAGGAGGACTCCAGCCAGGATGACGGAGATCGCCGTCGGCGCCTCAACATGGGCCAGCGGCAGCCAGGTATGGAACGGAAAGACCGGCACCTTGATTGCGAATGCCACAAACAGCGCCAGGAAAACCACGATCTGAAAGGTGTGCCCGTAAGTGCCACCCATCAGCGTCAGCATATTGAAGGTATGCGGATCCTGCGTAAAATAGAGCGCCAACATGGCCAGGAGCATCAGGATGCTTCCGGCAAAGGTATAGAGGAAAAATTTGATGGCCGCGTATTCCCGCTGAGGGCCACCCCACATGCCGATGAGGAAGTACATGGGCAGGAGCATTACTTCCCAGAAGATATAGAACAGGAAAAAGTCCAGCGACACAAAGACGCCCATCATCCCGGCATCTAGCAGCAGAAACAGGGCAAAATAGCCTTTGCTCGCCTTATTGATATTCCAGGATGCAAACACCCCGATAAAGCTCAGCAACGCTGTCAGGAGTACCAGTGGCATGGACAAGCCATCAATACCCATAAAGTATTGGATATTGAAGGTCTCTATCCAGTCGTACTGCTCCACGAACTGCATGCCGGACTGGCTACTGTCGAACGCAAACAGGATCATCAGTGCGATCCAGAGCTGGATACCGGTAGCCACAGCGGCGACCACCTTGACCACATCTTTTTGATCCTTGGGGACGAACAGTATCGCCAGCGTCCCGATGACCGGGATAAATGTTACCCAGGTTAGTAAGTGTCCTTGCATCTGTAGTTACCTTTCCTCGTCACTCGCCTCGGTTAAAACACGAGAAATGCAAAAATTATTATAATGCCAAACAGCGTCATGATCACATAGTGCTGAAGCCGCCCGGTCTGGAACAGCCGAACCAGCGAACCAGCAAACAGAACAACTTTTCCCACTCCGTTCACCAGAAAGCCGTCCACGATCTTATCATCGATCCATCTGGAAAGTCGCGAAATAGCACGGGTCACGTAGGCAAATCCGTCGATGATGACCTTGTCGTACCAGTCCATATCAAAGATAGCCAAAGCCCGGCACGCCCGGAGGAATGGCTTGACCACACCCTTACTGTAGATTTCATCCATATAAAACTTGTTGAAACTCAGCCGGTAGACCGGGCCCATCTTCTTTGCCCACTCGGCTGCGCTCAGTTTTTTTCTCTGGTAGAACAGCCACGCCAGCAGGATACCGGTGAGCGCCACGGTGATGGAAATAATAATCGCCGGCAGATGTGCGGTATGCAGTGCGTGGTCAAAGTGCTCCGCCAGCGCCGCGGCGTGCTCTCCTGCCACAGTGCCGGGTTTCACCACCAGTGCTTCGAACCATCCGTGGGACGAAAACGGGTTGATGGACGGAAAGACGTAAAACATAAAGAGGCTCAGCGTAGCCAGGATGCCCAACGGAACCATCATAGTCTGTGGTGACTCCTGAATATGCTCATGGGCACCCGCGTGCGCTGGCTTGCCGTGGAAGGTCATAAAGACCTGCCGGAACATGTAAAACGCAGTCAGGATGGCGGCACCGAAACCGAAAACCGGCAGCAGAAAATGTGCGGGATTCATAAGCGCAAACGCCAGCGATCCCGAAAGCACCGCATCTTTGCTGATAAATCCGCTGGTAAACGGAATGCCGGAGATGGCCAGTGTCGCGATGAGAAAGGTAATGTAGGTCACCGGCATCTTGTGGCGCAAGCCCCCCATATTTCGCATATCCTGGGGATCGAGATTGTGCTTACCGGCGTGATCCAGTCCGTGGTGCATGGCGTGAATTACGCTTCCGGAGCCCAAGAACAGCAACGCCTTAAACGATGCGTGCGTCACCAGGTGAAAGAACCCAGCCACGTAGTGTCCGACACCCAGCGCCATAATCATGTATCCCAGCTGAGAAACCGTTGAGTATGCCAGCACCCGTTTAATATCGTTTTGGGTCACGGCAATAATCGCTGCAAAGATAGCTGTAAATCCGCCGATGTAGGCAATGACCAGTTGCGCATCCACCGTAAGTATCGGAAATATCCGAACAGTGAGATAGACCCCGGCAGCCACCATAGTCGCGGCGTGGATGAGTGCGCTCACCGGCGTTGGACCTTCCATGGCGTCCGGCAGCCAGACGTGCAACGGGAATTGTGCAGATTTGCCGATAGCGCCCAGGAAAACCATTATCCCGGCGATGGTTAATAGCGAGCCTTGGAGCGCCCCGCCCTCTACCGCACTAAAGACGTCCTGAAAGTTGAACGATCCAATAACCGACCAGATCAGCATAATCCCAATGAGCATTCCTATGTCGCCAATCCGGTTGACCAGAAACGCCTTCTTGCCGGCATCCGATGCCGAATCCTTCTCAAACCAGAAGCCAATCAACAGGTAGGAACTCAGACCAACAAGTTCCCAGAAGATAAAAATGGAAAAGAAACTTGACGAGAGGACCAGGCCGTTCATAGAAAAGGTAAACAGGGACAGGAAGCCGAAGTATCTATGATACCCTTTGTCGCCTTCCATATAGCCGATGGAATAGATGTGCACTAGCGAACTGATCAGTGCCACCACGAACAGCATAATGATGGTCACGTTGTCAATAAACACACCCATATCGACCCTGAATTCGCCGATGTCAATCCACTGGAAGGAGTGTTCGAGGGTAAACGACGGATCGTAGAGTACAAACATCATGGCCATCATGGCCAGGGACATGGCAAAGGTCAACAGGACGGCGGTCACGGAGACGAAATCGCCGCCACGGGGAAGCCGCTTGCCGAAGAACATCTGGATGGCGAATGCCAGCAGCGGCAATAATATGATGAGATATGCGTACAGTGCCATAATCAGTCTCTAATTACCCTCGCAGCGATGATGCTTCGTCAACGTTAATCGTCTTATAATTATTATAGATGTTCAATACGATGGCCAGCGCAACAGCCGCCTCAGCCGCTGCCATGATAATCACAAAGATGGCAAAGATATGGCCGTCAAGCGTAACCGAAGAAAATTTGGCAAACGCTACGAAGTTGATGTTAGCGGCGTTCAGAATCAGCTCGATACCCATGAGGACAGCGATAGCATTCCGGCGCGAGATCACCGCGAACAGTCCCAGCGAAAAGAGGATGGCGCTCACCACGAGGTAGACTTCCAGATGCGTCATACGCTCTCCCCTTCCCCGCTTCGACGGGCCAGCATGGCAGCGCCCACCAGTGCCGCCAGCAATAATAACGACGCCACCTCGAACGGCAACAGCCATCGGGTCATCAGCAGTTCACCGATGGTGCCGACAGTCTCGTCAATCTCCTGTGTTGCCACCGGATTCCAGACCGTAGTCAACAGAACATATCCCAAAATCAGCAGTACGCCCAGCGATGCCACGCCGCCAACGATCCGGTTGGTATTCCCCTGTGAAATATTAATATCCGCAATCCGGTTAGTCAGCATCACCCCAAACAACAACAGTACCAGCACACCGCCGACATAAATCAGCAGCTGTACCGCCGCCAGGAAATCGGCCTCGAGAAAGACGTACAGCCCGGCCACACCGAAAAACGTCCCCAACAGCGCAAATACGGAATAGATCAGCTTCGGGCTGAACACCACTACTCCGGCGGAGAGCACGGTGATTCCGACAAAGATGTAAAAGATTATTTCGCCAAGCATAGTGTTAGAGTGTTCCGGTCTTCATGTGTTTGAGTTATAAAATTATAAAACCGTGTTACGGTGTTTGTGTGTTAATGTGTTCGAGTTCTGTCATTTCTTAATCTTATTCCTAATCGTAACCTTAATAGCTTTTTTGGTTGTTCGTCGTTAGTTGTTTGTTGTTAAAATCCAGTTCCGTTTTCGCGTCTTCTTTGCGTTCTTCGCGGCCAATAAATTTGTTTTTCTCTGCGGCCTCTGTGCCTCTGCGGTAAAGTTTTTATCTTCTATCTGTATAAATTCGTTGCTTCCGCGTAAACCCGCGTTCTATTCCTCCTCATCCGAATTGTCTGAGTCCTCCGCTTCCCGCGCCTTCTTCGCCTCGCGCTCGGCTTTCTTCCGCCGGCGGGCTTCTTCTTTCCTTTGTTTCTCTTCTTCGATGGCCTCGTAGGCGTCTTCCTTCAGCTGCTCCGGCACCAGAGCGAAGTCGTAGATCAGTTCGTCACGGTCGTAGACGGAGAATTCGTATTCCCGCGTCATGTAGAGACAGTCTTCCGGACAGGGATAGACGCAGAGGGCACAGTACATGCATTCGGACATGTCGATGTCAAACTGTTCCACCAGAAGCCGCTTGCTGGTACCGTTTTTGGTTTCGCCCAGCTGATCAAAATCCTTGGGCACCTTGGTGGTCGTGATGTGAATACAGTCCACAGGGCAGGCCCTGGCACACTTATAGCAGCCGATACAGTCCTCCCAGTCCATGTGCAACCGCATCCGGGAGCGCTCGGGAATATCCCATCGCTCGTCCGGGTACTGCAGCGTCACCGACCGGGTGAAGAGATGGCGAAACGTCACCCCGAACCCGATGGCCGTGGTCACAACCGCGTCTTTTATATTTGAAAAATATTGTTTCATTTATTTATGTAAGTTTTGAATTATCCTATCAGCACCAGCCAGAGCCCCACTCCGATGATATTTACAAACGCGATCGGAGTCAGATACTTCCAGCAGGTGACCATGAGTTGATCCACGCGCAGACGGGGAAACGTCCACCGCGCCCACATCTGGACAAAGATAACACCAAATGCCTTCAGAAAAAGCCAGACGAATCCCGGGATAAACGTATCGCCCGGAATGGGGGAATGCCATCCGCCGAGAAATACCACGGTGGCCAGAATGGCCACAATCCACATATTGGCGTATTCCGCCAGGAAAAAGAACGCCCAGCGCATGCCGGAATATTCGGTGAAGGCACCGGCAACAAGTTCGGACTCTGCCTCCGGCAGATCGAACGGCGTCCGGTTGGCTTCCGCCGTACCGGCTACCAGGTAGATAAAAAAGGCGATAAACGCGAACGGGTTTTGAATAAAATTCCATCCAAGGATCCCGCTGAGCCCTCCGATGCCAGCCTCCTGCGCCGTAACAATTCCGGTGATACTCAGGGTGCCGGTCATCATCACGCCGATAAGCAACGAGAGCCCAACCGGAATCTCGTAACTCACGATCTGTGCTGCGGCACGCATTCCGCCGTACAGCGACCATTTGTTATTGGACGAGTAGCCCGCCATAATAATCCCGATGACCACCAGAGAGGAGATAGCAATGATATAGAACAGCCCGACATTCAGGTCGGCACCGATTGCCCCCGGCCCGAATGGCAGCGCTACGAAGACCATAAATGTTCCAAGGAACAGAACGAACGGCGCAAGGATAAAGAGCAGCCGGTTGGCGTTGGCCGGGATGATATCTTCCTTCAAAAGCAGTTTCAGGGTATCCGCAAGAGTCTGTAGAATCCCGTGGAAGCCGACGCGCATCGGGCCAAGCCGATCCTGCATGTGTCCGGAAATCTTTCGTTCCAGGTAGACGGCAACCAGTACAAAAATAGCAATAAAGCCAAAAACAAATAACGTGTAGAGCAGAATGGAAACCACCGAAGCCCATCCTGTGGCCATCCCGAGATCCTGAAAAAATGTAATAAGTGCGTCCATGATCTACCTGTCGATCTCCCCAAGTACGATATCCAGACTTCCGAGAATGGCTACAACATCTGCCACCAGCCAGCCACTGCCGATCTCGTCGATAACACTCAGGTTGTGCAGCGCCGGTGAGCGCATCTTTACGCGGAACGGCTTGGTCTTGCCGTCACTTACGATGTAATATCCCAGTTCCCCCCGGGGATTTTCGCTCCGAAAATAGAGCGACCCCTTCGGCGGACGAATTTTCCGGGGTATCGCCTCCTGTACGTCCCCCTCCACCGGGAGCTGATCCAGCGCCTGCCGGATAATCTTGGCGCTCTCCTGCATCTCCAGAATTTTCACGTAATAGCGGTTCCAGCAGTCGCCAAGCACGCCAACGTCATCAACGCCAGTCGCTACGTTCCAGTCGAACCGGTCATAGATACTGTACGGCTCATCCCGCCGGAGATCCCAATCCACGCCGGATGCCCGGAGCTGCGGCCCGGTGACGCCGTAGCTGATAGCCACATCCTGCGGCAATACCCCTACATCGGCCGTTCGCTCGATAAAGATCTTGTTATTAGTCAGGAGGTCATTGTACTCCTTAATCTGCGGCTCAAAGTGATCCAGAAATTCATAAGTTTTTTCCACGAATCCCTCTGGGATATCATGCGAGAGTCCGCCAATCCAAATGTAGTTGTATAGCAGCCGCGCACCACAGGTCATCTCAAACAAGTCCAGGATCATCTCCCGTTCGCGAAAGGCGTAGAGAAACGGCGTAAAGGCTCCGACATCGAGGCCAAAGGTACCAAATGCCACCAGATGACTGGCAATCCGTTGGAGTTCGGCAAAAATAATCCGGAGATACTCGACGCGCTCCGCTACTTCAATGCCCAACAGTTTTTCCACAGCCATGGAATAGCCGTGATCGTTATTCATTGATGCCAGATAATCGCAACGGTCCACGAACGGTATAACGCCGGGATACTCCAGATTTTCCGCGTGTTTCTCAAAGCAGCGGTGCAGATAGCCGAGCACTGGCTGGATACTGGTCACCACTTCCCCGTCAGTCCGGAGCTTCAGTCGCAGCACACCATGTGTGCTGGGGTGCTGTGGCCCCATATTGATGGTCATTTCTTCGGTTCGGAGGTCGCGCATCTAGGGTGTCAGCTTTTTCGGTTTAATTTTCGGTACGCGGATACCGTGATAATATTCCTGGACTTCGTAATCTTTGCGGAGCGGATGTCCTTCCCAGTCGTCCGGTAGCAGCAGCCGCCGTAAATTCCTGTGGCCATCGAAGAGGATACCGAACAGGTCGTATATCTCCCGCTCGTGCCAGTCGGCAATCCGCCAGATAGATTCAACGGACGGGACCCGGAATTCTTCTTCCCTGGGACCAATAACTTTAATGGTGATTTTGTGGAGATGCCGCATGGAATGCAGATCGTAGACTACCTCCATAACGTCATCTTTGGGACCGAGGTCTACCCCGGTTATGCACATCAGCGAATCAAAATAGAGATCGGGATCATTATGGAGAAATTTCGCAACCTGGTACCACTGTCCCGTATCAACAGCGATAAACTCATTAAATTCTTCGTCGCTTTTGTCGAACGGTTCTTCGCCGAACTGGTCGATTAGTCGGGTGTAGATTTCGTTGCGGGTCATTTACTCTTCGACTTTGGCCAGTGTTTTCTGCTTTTTAATTTTTTCCTGGAGCTTCATCAGGCCCTCCAGCAGCGCTTCCGGCCGCGGTGGACAACCGGGAACGTACACATCCACAGGGACTACAAGATCCACACCCTTCAGCACGTGGTAGCCGTGCTGCCAGTACGGGCCGCCGGAAGTGGCGCAGCTGCCCATGGAAATTACATACTTGGGATCGGCCATCTGCTCCCAGAGACGTCTGACACGCAGCCCCATCTTCATGGTTACGGTGCCGGCCACGATCATCACATCTGCCTGCCGGGGTGACGACCGGGGCATAGCGCCGAACCGATCGAAATCGTGGCGCGCCGCAGCGGTGGACATCATCTCGATGGCGCAGCAAGCCAGCCCAAACTGAAAATACCACGGGGAATTACTCCGCGCCCAGCCGATGAGTTTATCCATCTGGCCGACGATGACATTATCGTTGAATTTATGTTCAAGCACTCCCACAGATTAGTCCTCTTCGATTAGCGTCATAGATTGACGTGCATACCGGCCGATGCCGTAAGGCAGATTCAGCCGTACCCATTCCAGATCGCCTCGCTTCCAGGCATAGGCCAGTCCAACCAATAAAATTCCAATGAAAACCAACATTTCGATCAATGCGAACAGGCCGAGGTTCTTAAATACCACAGCCCAGGGAAAGAGAAAAATGATTTCCACATCAAAGATGATAAAAATAAGTGCTATTACATAAAACCGGATATTAAACTGAACCCAGGACGGCCCCTCGATTTCCTCGCCGCATTCGTAGGTTTCGTATTTTTGAGACTGGGGATTTTCCGGCCGAAGGAGTTTGGCGACATAGAGTAATACCGATAGCAGCACAGCACCAATAATCAGGAATGAAAAAACAGTCAGAAAGTTAAAATACATGCAGTTGTGTCCTAGCGAATTCTCGTGTCTGCTATCCTGTCAAATTCGGAGAAAAAATACCGTGGGGGTGAAGTATTGTCAAGCACTATCGCCCGACAATCCCGGAAGGTATTTGCATACCGACCGGAAAGGTTGAGGTTTGTAATTGGGTATAAAGGTATAGGGGAAGAGGTAAAGGGTATAAGGGACACCAGCGGATCCGCCGCTCCTTCGTCATGGCGAAGTGTCGGAGGAGTGGTATATATAGCGCTGAATCATAGTCGTACTCCTATTCACCTCGGCAAACTATTCTTATCTTTTTAAAACAAAACCAAAATTTCTCATTCGAGAAACAGCTAAATATGACCACGAAGGCATTGCTAGGAAGAGAATCAGCGAGCCCAACAAGCGTCATCACCCCCTATACCAGCAACTACAAACATACATTGCACAACAGACAACGGAATTGGGACGCAACACGCGTGACAGTTTTTACTTTAACACAGTAACACGATAACACTGCAACACGGTTTTTAACCTAAACACCCGAACACTCGAACACTTTAACACTATCTTAATCCTTTGGATTCTAAAAAACACTTAACAAATTAACAGACGGTAGGGAATTAATGCGGGAGCAGGCCATGAACGACTTTGCCAGGGATGACGATATTCAGGAGATTCTGCAGGAAACCGAAACTATCGCGGTGGTGGGACTGTCTGAGAAGACGTATCGGCCGAGCTATGGCGTATCAAAATATTTGCAGTCCCGGGGATACAGAATTATTCCGGTGAATCCCAATTACGATTCGGTGCTCGGTGAAACCTGCTATCCGAGCCTGATCGATGTCCCGGAGCCGGTAAAAACCGTTAATGTATTTCGTAACCCTGAATACGTGATGCCGGTTGTTGACGAAGCCATCGAAATCGGCGCCAAATATCTCTGGCTCCAGGAGCAGGTGGTACATGAAGAAGCCGCTCAAAAGGCGCAAAACGCCGGATTGACCGTCGTGATGAACCGGTGTATGCTGAAGGAACATCGGCGGTTTGGGGAATAAATATCCAACCAAGGCATAACCAATAGCCAATTTCGAAGTACCCATTCCCCCCCTAATGACCCTATTGTGGAGTTGCTATGTTTTGGTGGACACCCCAAAAAGAGCGATATTTCTTGTGAGGAGGTTGTCCAATGAAGATATCAAGCACACGCCGGCACTTCACTGCCCAATTCAAGCGGGACGCGGTCGAACTGTCATATCAGAG